>JAYTBL010000194.1:0-23175 GCA_043736975.1 Polyangiaceae bacterium | reverse complement strand
CGCCGCTGCCGCCGCTCTGCGAAGCGGCATGCGCGCCACGCGCGCGCTCGAAGAGCAGACGACGCACCTGGGGATCCTCGAGATCGGCCCCGCGCGCGCCTTCGCGGACCGCCAGGGACGCCACCAGGATCGCCGCGCTCGCGCCGAGCCCGAGCTTGCGGTGGCCGACGAAGAGCGACGAGGCATCGACGTGCGGCGCGGGCGCGCTGCCGAGCGCGGCGCGGACCTCGGGGGTGGGCGCGGCCGTGCGCGCGCCGTCGGCGACGGCGCCGCGGCTCGTGGCGACCACGATCGCCGGCGCCCCCGAGAGCACGGCGTACGCGCCGGTGAGGACCAGCTTGCCGGGCGCGAAGACCTTCACGCTGCGCCTCCTGGAGGCGCGTCGACGATGCGCGCGCCCTCACCCGGCGACGTATCGATGATGCGCAGGACTCCCGCGACGCGCGCGAGGCTCTCGCGCGCCGCCGCAGCGTCACCGCTGCGCACGAGGCACTTCAGGTGCGGGCCAGCGTCGACGGTGGCGTAGGCCGGCAGGCCCGCCGCCCGGAGGGCGCGCACGTGCTCGAGGACCGAGAGCGTCGCCCCCGTCATGTACACGATGCCCGCGGCCATGGCGCAGGCGTGCATCGCGAGCGCGCTCCGCTCGCTGAGCTCACCGAGACGCGCGAAATCCCCGGCGAGCAGCGCCTCGCGGATCGCGCGCTGCGACGCGGGAGCGTCGGCCACCCACGCTGCGTAGTACGGGCTCGTCTGCTGGGTGACGCGCATGCCGTCGGTCGAGGACGTGGCCTTGGCGTCCTCGGTGGTCACGCAGACCAATACGCGGAGATCGATGGCGGTGGGCCCGGCGACCGGGCGCGCGCCCCCGAGGCTCGGCGTGCCGTCGGGCGCGTCCCCGCCGTCGAGCTCGACGAAGCCGCCGAACACGCTGCGGGCCGCGCTCGCCGAGCTGCGGCGCGCGAGATCGGCGACCTGCTCCGCCGACCAGTCGAGGCCGGCGGCGCGGACCGCTGCCAGCGCGAGGGCCGCGAAGCCCGACGCGCTCGAGGCGAGGCCGCTCGCGGTCGGAAAGTCGTTCACCGATACGATGCGCGCGCGCGTCGTGGTGTGGGCGGCGGCGCGAACGCGGTCGAGCAGCTGGCTCGCGCGCACCTTGGGCCGCGAGCTCTCGGCATGCGCGCCGTTCAGCTCCAGCTCGTCATCGACGAGCGTGTCATCGAAGGAGACCGTGGTGGTGGTGCTCATCCCGGCGAGCGTCACCGAGAGCGAGGGCACCGCCGGGATGTTGCCGTCGCCGGCGCGCTTGCCCCAGTACTTCGCGAGCGCGATGTTGGGGTGAGCGATCGCGGTGGCAGAGCGACCCGCGCCCGAGCCTGCGGCGCGCGTCACAGGAGCCCCGCGAGGACGTTGAGCTCGGTCGCGGTCTCGCGCGCCATCGTGAGATCGCCGCCCACGGTCGTGGCGAAGCCGTCGAAGCCGTCACGCTTCCACGCCGTGATGACCGCCTCGCCGCGTGCCGCGTCCTCCACCAGCGCGACGACGCAGCCGCCGCCGCCTGCGCCGGTGAGCTTCGCGCCGAGCGCGCCCGCAGTGCGCGCCGTAGCGCACATCTGCTCGATCTCCGGCGTCGAGAGGAAGAGGCCCGAGAGCAGCATCTGGTTGAGATCGAGGAACTGGCCGATGGCGCGCACGTCGGCGGCCTCGATGGCGAGCCGGGCGTTCTTCACGAGCGTATGGATCGCATCGAACGTGCGCTGCGTGCTCTCCGGGCGGCGCTCCTTCATGCGCGCCACCGCCTCGACCATCGACTTCGTGCTCGAGGCCTGGCCGCTGTGGCCGACGCAGAGGTGCATCGGCGAGGGCACGCGCACCCGCTGGATGACCGGCGCCTCGCCGGCGTTCGGCGAACGCTGGAAGTGCACGCAGCCGCCGAGCGAGGCGACGGCAGCGTCGATACCCGAAGGGTTGCCGTGGAAGACGCGCTCCCATGCATCGACGCGGCCCGCGATCACCTCGGGCGAGGCGGTCGGGTCGAGCGCGCGCGCGACGGCCACGCCGAGCGCCGCCGAGCAGCCGAGCCCGCCGCCGGGCGGGAGATCCGCGGCCGCTTCCACCGTGACCGGGCCGATGGGCGTGACGCCCGCGTCCTGCTGGGCGCGGCGCGTGACGACGAGCACGTCCCGAAGGGCGCGAGCGAGCGGCAGCGACTCGCCGGACGCGTCGTCGCTGACGGTGACGTTCCAGCCGCGCACATGGAGCGTGCTGGGCGGAATGCTCGGCGGACGTGGAGTCACGGGCGCGGAGTCGCGCGTGCGAGGCACGGCCTCGGCCCACGCGCCGCGGTCGATGCCCACCGCGAGCGCGGGGACGCCGTGCACCACGGCGTGCTCGCCAAAGAGGATCACCTTGCCGTGAGCGGTGCCGCGCGCGCTCATGATGACCGCTCTCCCAGTGCGCGGATCGCGCCGGCGAGCCACGCGCGGCCCGGCGAAGAGTCGGGGAGCGCCATCGCGGCGAGCGCCGCGCGGGCTTCGGACAGCAGCTCGTCGACGCGGGCTTCGACGCGTGCCTTCGCGCCGCTGGTCTCCATCGCGCGCATGACCTCGGCCACCTCCGCATCGGTGGCGTCGGCCCGGCCGAGCACGCGCGCGAGCAGCCCCTCCCCGGCGGGATCGCCCCGCATCGCGGCGATGAGCGCCGTGTGCTTGCCCTGGCGGATGTCGTTGCCCACGGGCTTGCCGGTAGCGCTGGCGTCTCCGAACACGCCGAGGAGATCGTCACGCAGCTGGAACGCGATGCCGAGCGGGCGCCCGTACTGCGCGAGCTGCGCGACGCGCGCAGCCGAGGCGCCGGCGAGCTGCGCGCCGAGGGCAAGCGGCCCGGTCACGGTGTAGCTCGCGGTCTTGAGCGAATGAATGAGCTCGACGCTCGGGACCTTGCCCCGCGCCTGGTGCGCGAGCATCGGCGACATCTCCGCGAGCTGCCCGCACACCACGTCTTCCTGGATATGGGCAAAGGCGCGCGCGGCGCCGAGGACGCGATCGGCCGCGAGCGGCACCTCGAGCATCGCCTGCTGCGCGTAGGCGCACGCCAGGTCGCCAGCGAGCACCGCCGCCGTGTCGCCGAGGCGCTTCGAGCCGAGGTAGTCGCGTAGCGCGACGTGGACCGCGGGACCGCCGCGGCGGACCTCGTCGTCATCCATCCAGTCGTCGTGGACCAGGAAATAGACCTGGAGCAGCTCGATGGCGACCGCCGCGCGATCGACAGAGCGCAGCAGCGCGCGCACGTGCTCGGCGTCGTCGGGCGCAGCCGCTTCGCCGCGGCCCTGACCGCCGCACGCGTCGAACCCGCAGACGATGAGCGCGGCGCGCATGCGCTTGCCGCCGCGCAGCGCGAGCCGCTCGATGGCCTCCGCAGCCGCGCCGACCTCCGCGCTGATCTGCTGGGCCGCGACCACCTTCGGACCGAGCCAGCTGGCGAGCTGGCCGTCGACATGGTGGCGCACAGTCTCGAGCAGCCAGGCGAAGCTCGCGGTGCCGGCCCGCGCACGGGCACGCGGCCCCTCGGGGGCTGCGAGGGTCTCCCCCGGGGCCGCCGGTGGGCAGTACCTGTCGCCGATCTCGGGTGGGCTCATCTGCTGCGATCCATGGGCTCGATTGGTCGGCTGTGCCACTGACGATCTCTGCGAGCGGCTTCGGGGACACTCCGACCGGCTCCGCTTTGCGCTTTGCGCTTTGCGCTTTGCGCTCTGCGCGGATGCCTGACTTCTAGGCGCTTCTTTTAGGTATGGGCCGCCCGCGCGTCAACGACGCTTTCTAATATTTTCGTCTGCGAATCCGCGTGGTTTCACTTTTCTTTGAAGAGTTCCTATACCTTAGGGCGAGGCATCTCCAATGAGCACGATCGGACAGCGCAAAGCAGACCACCTCGCGCTCTGCGCGACGGACGAGGTGGCGTTCCGTGACAAGACCACGCTCCTCGAGCAGGTGCGCTTCATCCATGATGCGCTGCCTGATCTCGACGAGGGCGCGCTCGACACGTCGTGTGCGATCCTCGGCAAGACGCTGCGCGCGCCCATCCTGATCGCGGCGATGACGGGCGGCACCGACGAGGCCTCCCGCATCAACCGCGAGCTCGCTTCCATCGCCGAGGAGCGTGGTCTCGGGTTCGGCCTCGGCAGCCAGCGGGCGATGCACCTCCGCACCGAGACGACGGGGTCGTACGCCATGCGGGACGTCGCGCCCACCGCGCTCGTCCTCGGGAACCTCGGCATCGTGCAGGCCCGCCAGATGAGCAGCGCCGAGGTGGACGCGCTGGCGCAGGGCGTCGGCGCCAACGCGCTCTGCATTCACCTCAATCCCGCGATGGAGCTGGTGCAACCCGGCGGCGATCGCGACTTCCGCGGCGGCCTCGAGACGATCGCGCGCCTCGTGCGCGAGCTGCCCCTTCCCGTGGTGGTCAAGGAGACGGGCTGCGGCCTCTCGCGGAGCGTCGGCGAGCGCCTGCGTTCGGTGGGCGTCCGCCACGTCGACACGTCCGGCGCGGGGGGCACGTCGTGGGTCGCGGTGGAGACGAAGCGCGCCGAGGCCGCGCAGGATCGCGCCGCGCACGCGCTCGGCGAGGCGCTCTGGGACTGGGGCATCCCCACCGCCGCGAGCGTCGGGATGCTCGCGCCGCTTGGCTTCGAGACCCTCATCGCCACCGGCGGGATCACGACCGGCCTCGACGTGGCGCGCGCCGTGGCCCTCGGCGCGAGCGCCGCCGGGATCGCGCGCCCGATGCTCAAGGCCCTCAAGGCGGGCGGTCGTGCGGCGGCCCTCGCGTTCCTCGACGGCGTGCTCGCCGAGCTCCGCGCGGTGATGCTGCTCACCGGCAGCGCCGACGTGGCCGCCTTGCGCAAGGCCCCTCGCCTGCTCGGCGCCGAGCTGCGTCTGTGGCTGGGCGCGCTGGGCGCGCTGGGCGCGCTGGAAACGCGTTAGAACTGTCGGCCTTGGCGCTGCTTGGGTAAGCTGCTCCGCAGTGTCGTCCACGCCGCCCCCGGAGTTCCACTGCCTCGTCGTCGAGGACTCACCGATGATGCGGCAGCTGCTGGTGTTCGCGCTCTCCCGAGTGAAGCAGCTCAAGGTGACCGAGGCGGACGACGGCGTCGACGGTCTGCGCAAGCTCGCGAGCGGCAAGTTCGACATCATCCTGACCGACATCAACATGCCGATCATGGACGGGCTGAAGCTCATCCGGCGCGTGCGGACCGACCCCGCACACAAGCACGTGCCGATCGTGGTGATCACCACCGAGAGCGCCGAGGAGGACCGTCAGCGCGCGCTCACGCTCGGGGCAAACGCCTACATCACGAAGCCGATCCAGGCGCCGCAGGTCATCGCCAAGGTGAAGGAGCTCCTCGGGATCGAGTGAGCGCGCCCCGATGACCTTCGTTCACGTGAAGATCTGCGGCGTACGCACCGTGGAAGATGCGGTGGCCGCGGTCGCCGCAGGCGCGAGCTCGGTCGGCGTCAACTTCATCCGTGCGAGCCCGCGCTGCGTCGACGTCGCCACCGCCCGCGCCATCTCCCGCGCCGTGCATGCCGCGCCCTCGCGCGCGCCCGAGGGCACCAGGGTGATCGTGGTGGGCGTGGTCGCCGACCTCCCGCTCCACGCCCTGCGCGCCCTGGTGGCGGACGCCGAGCTCGACTGCCTCCAGCTCCACGGCCACGAGCCTCCCGACGTGCTCTCGGCGCTCCTGCCGCACGCCTACCAGGCGGTGCGCATCGCGAACGCGGATGACGCCGCCCGCGCAGAGCAGGTGCCCGGCGCCTACCTCCTGGTCGACGCCAAGGTCGAGGGCGCGCTCGGCGGCACCGGGCACACCTTCGACTGGACGCTGGTGGAGCGCCTCGCGCGCACGCGGCACCTCACGCTCGCCGGTGGTCTCAACCCTGGCAACGTCGAGCGCGCAGTGCGGGCGCTGCACCCCTACTGCGTGGACGTCGCCAGCGGCGTCGAGAGCGCCCCGGGCGTGAAGGACCACGCGCTCGTCGCCGCGTTCGTCGAGGCGGCGCGGCGCGGGTCCACGACGTAGCTCAGGTGCCGTTGCCGAGATCGGAGCGCGCGATGATCTCGGCGCGCGGATCCGCCACGCGCTCGAGGCCCTCGAGCAGCGCGTCGGCCGGGCACTGGCCCTTCGAGACGAGCTCCTCCATGCGCGTGAGGTGCGCGCGCTCCGTCTTGCCCGAGGGCGAGAGGAAGTTGCGGCGATCCAGGCCGCCCGCGGCGATCTCGAGGACCTTCTCGGCGATGGGCTGGAGCGTGGCGCCGCGGAACCGCGTCTGCAGGGCCTTGCTCCAGACCTCCTTGCGCGAGGCGGCGACCTCTTCGTGCGTCCAGTCGGCGGTCAGCGCGTCGACCTCGGCGAGCGCCTTCGTGTCGTAGAAGATTCCCGCCCACAACGCGGGCAGCGTGCAGGCGAGCTTCGCGCCCTGCGAGTCTGCGCCGCGCACCTCGATGGTGTTCTTGAGGCGCACCTCGGGGAAGAGCGTGTTGAGGTGCGTCTTCCAGTCGGTGAGGTTCGGCTTGTAGCCCTGGTAGCCGCTCTTCCAGAAGCTGCGGAAGGTCTGGCCGGTGTTACCGACCTTCTGCCCGTCGCGCTTGAACATGAACATCGGTATGTCGAGCGCCCACTCGACGTAGTCGACGAACGTCGCGTTCTTCTTCCACAGCGCGGGGACGAGGCCCGAGCGATCGTTGTCGACGTCGAGCCAGACCTTCGCCCGCATGCTCTTGCCGCCGAACGGCTTGCCCTCGACGAACGGCGAGTTCGCGAAGAGCGCGGTGGTGAGCGGCGACAGCTTGAGCGCGACGCGCATCTTGAGCATCGCGTCTTCTTCGGACAGGTAGTCGTAGTTCGCCTGCACCGTCGACGTGCGCAGCATCATGTCGAGCGCCATGCTGCCGCGCGTGGGCAGGTAGTCGCGCATCACGGGGTAGCGCTGCTTGGGGACCATCGTGAACTGCTCGCGCGTGGCGAACGGATGGAACCCGAGGCCGAGCCACTTGATCCCGTGGCGCGCCGAGAAGTACGCGAGCTCGGCCAGATGGCCACGGAACTCGGCGCAGATCTGGTGGCAGGTTTCGAGCGGCGCACCCGAGAGCTCGAACTGACTGCCTGGCTCGAGCGTGATGCTGGCGCCGTCCTTGAGGAGCGCGAGGAGCGGACCGCCCTCCATCTCCGCTTCGGCCTTCCAGCCCTTGGTGGCGGCCAGCTCCTTCATCAGCGCGAGGACGCCGCTATCGCCTTCGTACTGGAGCGGCAAGCCGTCGGCGAAGACGCCGAACTTCTCCATCTCCGCGCCCACGCGGAAGCGCTCCACGGGCTTGATGGCCTCGTGGAAGATGGAGAGGAGCTCGTCGTACGTCGTGAGCGGCTTTTCGTTGGTGTCGTCGGCTGTCACGGCGTTCGCCATCCCAGGTGGGATGCTCCGGAGCGCGCAAAGGTTGCGCCAGGACTGAGGGTCGGACGTTATAGCCCGGGTTTGCCGGACCGCCGCGAGGAAAATCCGCCCGCCTGGGCTGACGACGCGCCCGATCGCCGCGCGGCGGGACGCCGGTCGTCGATGCGAGCACGGCCGACAGGGCCGACGGAGCGTCTACTGGGACGATGTCACCGTGAGAGCGCTCTGAGCGATCCCGAGCCTGCGAGGGTTCGCGAATCTCTCTCGGGGGATCCTGGCCGCCGGCCTCAGACGCGCGCGGCGCGGCTCGGTAGCTTGACCGTGGGCTTCGCCGTCTTCTTGCGATCGAAGATGCGGACGCGGCGAATGAGAAGGTCGATCAAGTAGACCGCCAGCGCGAGGCCGATGAAGCGTGACCAGAGATCCTGGTGGTAGCGAATGGTCTCGCCCGCGGGGTCGAAGACCTGCTTCGCGTCGGGATCCATCCGGCCGCCCGTGACGAGCGCGGTGCGCGAGAGCGTGACCAGGTCCGGCGCGAGCGCGAGGTACTCGCGCGGATAGGGGTTCGTCACGTGGCCGAAGCTCTCGGCGACCTGCACGTTCTTCGAGCCGCCCTTGCCGTCCTCGACGCCCTTCTCGAGGGACGCATGCAGGATGAAGGAGCCGAAGCGCTCGAGCGGAAAATCCGACTCGTAGCGGCCTGGCGCGGTCTGGCGCATCGGCATCTTGCGCGTCTCGCCGTTGGGCTGCGGCCCGGTCACGGTGAGCTTCGCGTCGAGCCCGTTCTGGAAGCGGTCGTCGCCGCCGATGGCGTCGATCGAGGCCTTCACGTGGCCGGTCGCGGCGTCGATCTCCGCGCGCATATCGAACTGCTGGCGCTTCTTCTGGCGCATGTGCTCGCGCACCAGCTGGCCCCAGAACTGCCCGTAGCCCGGCCAGCGCAGCCACTCCACCGCCCACAGGTTCTTCACGTCGCTCGTCCACGCGAGCGACCAGCCGAGGCCGACGTGCCAGCGCGCGAGGATCGGCTCGGCCACCTCGCTCTGGAGGATCTCCTGCGCGGGCGGCGGCTTCATCTTCGTCGCCACGTAGCCGTGGAGGAAGGGCGCAGAGTTCATGTCGATGCCGCGCAGGAAGTCCGCGGGCGACGTGACCTTGGGCTGGAAGTACTCCTCGACGGCAGCGTTGCGGCTGACCATCTCGGTCTCGCGCGTGAAGACGCGCGGTAGCGACTGGGGATCGGCGACCTTGTAGAGGCGGCCGCCACCGCCATCGGCGATCATGCGAAGGAGCGCCTCGTCGATGCCGGAGCCGAGGCCGACCGCCGAGGCGGTGATGCCCTCCGCCGCCATGGCCTGGATGAGGTCGCGGATCCCGTTGTGCGGCGCCTGACCGTCGGTGAGGAGGATGACGTGCTTGCGCCGCGCGCGCGTCACGGTGAGCGTCTGGTACGCGGCGTCGAGCGCGCTGAAGATCTCGGTTCCGCCGCCCGCCTGGATGCGCGCGATGTCGCTCTGGATGCGCGCGCGGTGCTTTGCCGCCGTCATGCGCACCACGCGCGTGGGCGACGAGTCGAAGGCGATGACCTCGATGAGGTCGTCGGAGGCGAGCGTGTCGGCGGTGGCCTTGGCGGCGGCCTTGGCCATCTCGATGGGGAGCCCGCTCATCGAGCCGGAGCGGTCGAGCACCAGGACCATCGCCACCTGCGGCTCGTCGCGCCGCTTCTCGGCGTCCATGCGGACCGGCAGGATGCGCTCGATGGTCGTGTGCGCCCAGCCGCCGAGGCCGAAGCCGGCCTCGCCGCCGGCGAAGAGAAAGCCTCCGCCGAGGTCGCGCACGTAGCTCTCGATCGCGTCCTGCTGCGTGAGCGAGACCGCGTCGGCCGGCGCGTCGGAGAGGATCACGAAGTCATAACGTTCGAGCTCGCGGATCGAGGACGGGATCTCGCGCGGGCCGCGGATGTCGACGTCCAGCTCCTGCGCGGAGAGCGCCGCCGAGAGGTAGCTGGCGCGCGCCACGTTGCCCTCGACGTAGAGCACGGCGGGGCGTCCCGGCACCGCGACCGAGACCGCGAAGCGGTTGTTCTCCTTGAAACGGTCCTCGGGGATGTCGCTGAGGTCGAGCGCGTAGGTCACTTCCCCCGCGACGCGCACCACGCTCTTGAACGTGACGTCGTTGTCGCCGGGCTTGAGATCCAGCGTGCGCACGCCATCGAGGCCGTTGATGGCCTCCCCCTGCTTCAGGGTGGCGTGGACCTTCTGGGGGCGGCTCGAGAAGATGCTGGCGTGGATGTTGAAAGGCTCACCGACGCGCACCTTGTCCGGCACGCGGAGATCGCGCAGCGCGACCTCGCCCGGCACCGGGCGGTGGTACGGGATGGTGAAGATCTTCACCCCGAAATCGCGGGCGCGGTTCGCCTCGGCGAGGATGTCGCCGTCGGTCTGCACGCCGTCGGTGAGGATCACGGCGCGGCGCAGGTAGCCGGCAGGGAACTGCCCGTACGCGAGCTGCATCGCGCTCGCGAGGTCGGTCGCGGCGCCGAGGCCCGTGCGGCGCGGTCCGCTCTTGTCGGCCGATGTCGGGATGTCGTGGCGCTCGAGGAGCGGCGCCTCCTTGGCGTCGTCGGCGAGGGCCACCACGCGGGGGCGCTTCGCGAACGTGATCACGCGCACCAGCGCATCGGAGGGCTTCTGCTGAAGGCCCTTCGTGATCTCGGCGCGCGCGTCCTCGACCGCGGCATCGGGCACCGACTCCGAGACGTCGACCAGGTAGACGGTGCAGACCTTCTGCGTGGTGGCGGTGCGCGCGAGGCGCGACAGACCGAGCGCCAGTAGCGCGACGAACACGACGCGCAGGAACGCCGACAGGATGCGCTGCGGCCACGGCAGATCGGCGAGCGAGCGCCCGATCATCCACAGGAAGAACGGCGCGAGCAGCGCGAGCCCCAGCATCTTCGGCGCGAGCAGCTCGTAGTCGGTGCCTTCCCTCTTCCACGAGAGCGTCGGCGCGGCGGGGTGGAGGACGCCCTTCCAGTAGAACCAGACGCCGACCAGCCCGATGACGCTGCCTGCGACCGCGAACGCGACGCGACTGCGGTCGATGGGCCTCCGCGCGCGCAGCGCGGAGACGCTCTCCACGAGGGCGCGCGCGGCCACGAAGGCGCAACCGAGCGCGACCAGGAACGTGACGTACAGCTCGGCCGTGACCCAGGGCAGGAACCGCCGGGACACGAACCAGCCCGTGGTGACGAGCGCCGCCAGGATCCCGCCGTAGAGCAGCCGTGAGCGGTTCATACGGTGATCCTCCGGTGGTATGTGATCCACTCCACCGCCGTCAGGAGGAGCGCGGCGAGGAGCAGGTAGATCCAGATCTCCCGCCGCACGCCGATCTGGAACGCTGAGAGCGCGCCGGCCTTCTTCCCGTCGACGACGAGCTCCTTCGCGGGCTCGATCGAGCTCTCGTCCGCGTCGAGCAAGTTCGCGGCGAAGCTCCCGACGGTCGCGGGCGGCCCGCCGCTACCGGGCGCCGTCGGCGGCGCGCCGCCAAGAGATAGATCGACGCCCTCCGCCCCGCTCAGCTCGTAGAACCCGGCCTTCTCACCGAGATAGACGGCGCGTCCCTCGTGCACCGGCACCAGCACGTCCCCGCCACCGGGCATCTTGAGCTTCGCCTGCCCGCTCTGCGAGACCACGGGCACGCGCCATACGTCGCCGGTGCGGAAGCTCGAGATGTACTGGGCGTCCTCGTCGGTGAACCAGTTGATGCTGTTGAGGAGGAGGAGCGGCCACGCGACGCGCAGCGGCAGGTCGCTGTCACGCGTGTCGAAGCCCAGCGCCACGAACTTGAAGCCGCCGCGCTGGCCGGCGATCAGGATCGGCCCCTGATCGCTCGCGCCCACCACCTTGTCGCCGGGCTCCGCGACGAGCTTGTGCCCGCGCGCCACGTTGACGTCGTCGAGCGCGGTCCAGCGCACGATCGGATGCTTGCGCTCGATCTTGTCGAAGCCAGGCTGCTTCAGCTCGGCTTCCACCTTCACTGGCGAGCCGGGGCCGCGCGGATCGAGGTAGATGGCGTTGGCGCGGGGTGGGTTCGCGGGCGTAGCGCCGTCGAAGATGATGACGTCGAGCTTGACTCCGCTGGGCGCGATCTTCTCGACGTACTCCTTGGGCGAGGCGACCTGCACGTCGAGGTATTCGTCGAGGAGGAGCGCCGCCTCGAGGTAGGTGTTGCCGGGCGAGACCACGAGGACCTTGGCGCGGCGCCGCTCGGGGAGGAGCGCGTAGGCATGGTCGTCGGCGGGGAGCGAGTCCTTGCTGCCCGGGAGCGGGGCGAGCTTCGCCTCCAGGGTGCGGCTCGCGCCCGAGAGGTTCGGGTAGAAGCGCGGCAGGCGCTCGCCCGGCTTGAGGCGCAGCTTCGTGAGGTCGACGAGCGTATTGTCGCCGAGCAGCGAGAGCTCGATATCCTCCTGCTCGGGGCCAGTGTTGGTGACCTCGAGCATCACCTCGTAGCGGCTCTTGTCGAGCGGGTAGCGGCGCACCGAGAACGCGGTGATGCCGACGTTGCGCGCGCCGGTACCGATCGGCACGTAGGTGAGCGTGACGTCGTCGCCGATGTGCACCTTGCCCGCGGAGTCGACGGCGTCGCCCAGGCGTCCGTCGGAGACGACGATGATCTCCGGGTTCGAGAGGCCGCGCAGCGAGTCGGTGGCGAAGCGGAGCGCGCGCGGGAAGTCGGCGCGGGCATCGGTGGCCTTGATGGAGTCGAGCGCGCGCTCGAGCTCCGAGGTGTCGCCGCTCATCGGACCGAGCGGCGTGATCGCGGCGTCCATCTGCGCGACCAGCATGCGGTCGGCGCCGCCCAGCCCGCGGATCACCTTCTTGACCTCCTCCTTCGCGGCGCCGAGGCGGCTGGTTCCCACGTCGGTCGCCTGCATCGACGCGCTCGCGTCGACCAGGACCACGAGGTTCTTGCCGCCCTTGGTGACCAGCGCCTCGGCCCGCGGATCGCCGAGGGCGATGGCGAGCAGCGCGAGGAGCGCGAGTTGCACCAGGAGAGAGAGGAGGCGCTTCAGGCGCGAGAAGAGGCTCGTGGCCTCCTTGTCGCGGAGGATCCTCTCCCACAGCTTGGAGAACGGCACCGGCACGGTGCGCCGGCGCAGCTTCAGGATGTAGAGCGCGGTCGCGAAGACCGCCGCGGCCGCGAAGATCCCGGCGACCTGACCGATGGAAAGAAAGGCGAAGTTCATGGCGTCAGCTCAGCGCAGGAACCCGCCGCGGCGGAACACGCGGAGGATCAGCTCCTCGAAGGGGACGCTCACGTCGGCCTGGATGTACGGGACCTGCTTCGAGGAGCAGAAGCGCTCGATCTCCGCGAGGTACTCGCCGTACGCGTTCTCGAAGCGCTCGAGGACCTTGGCCGTGACCGTGACCTCGCGCTCGTCGCCCGTCTCGCAGTCGTAGAGGAGCACGTCCCCCGCGAGCTTCGGCTTCGCCTCCTGCTTGTCGATGACGTGGACCACGAAGGGATCGAACTTGTTGTAGCGCAGGACGTTGATGCCCCGCTCGAAGCCGTGGGGATCGTAGAGATCACTCGCGAGCACCACCAAGCCGCGGCGCTTGTTCTGCGCCACGAACGCCTTGAGCGCGTCCTCGAGGTTCGTGTGCCCGTCGGGCTTCAGCTCCTTGAGGAACCGGAAGACCTTGAAGATGCGCGCCTTGCCGCGCGTCGCTGGCATGCGGCTCAGCACCTTGTCGGTGGTGGAGACGATGCTCACGCGATCGAGGTTCGCGAGCCCGACGTAGGCGAGCGCCGCCGCCACGCGCTTCGCGTAGCGGAACTTCTGCGCGTCGCCGAAGCCCATCGAGGTGGAGGCATCCACGATGAAGTAGATGGCGAGATCCTCCTCCTCCTCGAACAGCCGGAGGAGGAGGCGATCGAAGCGCTGGTAGACGTTCCAATCCAGGTAGCGGAAGTCGTCGCCGGGCTGGTAGTCGCGGTGATCCGCGAACTCGACGCCCGCGCCGGTCTTCTTCGTGCGCCGCTCGGCGCGCATGCGGCCGGCGAACGCGCGCTTGCTGACGAGCGCGAGGTAGTCGAGCTTGCGCTGGAAATCGTCGTCGAAGAGATCGTCGTCGGACCCTACCGGCGACGGCCCTTTGCGACCGAGTACAGCGTCAAGAAAGCCCAACCTGGGCCTCCGCCTTGCCCGCCTTCGTCTCGGGGAGGGCCTTGATGATGGCGTCGATGACCTGATCGGTCTTCATGCCCTCGGCCTCGCCCTCGAAGTTGAGGAGCACGCGATGACGGAGCGCGGGGAGCGCGACGGCGCGCACGTCGTCGATGCTCGCCGCGAAGCGGCCCTCGAACAGCGCGCGGATCTTCGCCGCGAGGAGCACCGACTGCGCGCCGCGAGGCGAGGCGCCGAAGCGGACGAAGCGCTTGCAGATCTCGGGCGCGTCAGGCCCGTCCGGGTGCGTGCCCTGCACGACGCGGATCGCGTAGTCCTGCACGTGGCGCGCGACCGGCACGCGCCGCACCAGGTTCTGCATGCGCAGGATGTCCTCGCGCGCGAGCACCGGCTGGCGCTCGGCGCGGGCGGCGCCGGTCGTGAGGTCGAGGATGGCGTGCAGCTCCTCGCGGTTCGGGAACGGGACGTGGAGCTTGAAGAAGAAGCGGTCGAGCTGGGCCTCGGGCAGCGGGTACGTGCCTTCCATCTCGAGCGGGTTCTGCGTCGCGAGCACGACGAACGGCTCATCGAGCACGTGGGTGCGCTTGCCGACCGAGACGCGGTGCTCCTGCATCGCCTCGAGCAGCGCGCTCTGCGTCTTCGGCGTGGCGCGGTTGATCTCGTCGGCGAGGACGATGTTCGCGAAGATCGGGCCCTTGCGGAACTCGAAGACCTTCCCGCCGGCGGCGGTGTCGTCGATGACGGTGGTGCCGAGGATGTCGGCGGGCATGAGGTCGGGCGTGAACTGCACGCGCGAGAACTGGAGGCTGAGCGCCTCGGCGAGGGTCTTGACGAGCATCGTCTTGCCCAGGCCGGGGACGCCCTCGAGCAGCGCGTGGCCGCCTGCGAGGAGGCACATGAGCACGCCGTCGACCACGGTGCCGTTGCCGACGATGGTCTTCGCGATCTCGTCCTTCAGCGTGGCAATGGAGGCGCGGAATGCGTCGACTTCGGCGCGGACATCATCGGATTCGCTCATGAGGGATCCTCGAAAGGAGAGAACAGGGAGACGAAGAATCGCGAAATCGCGGAAGCGTCAGGGCGCCGGCGTGGGCGTCGGGGCGGGGCCGCCGCCTTCTTCGCGGGGGCGGATCAGCTGGAAGTATCGCTTCACGTAGAAGCGGTAGCCGCCGGGGATCTCGTCCTTGTTGAGCGCCTCCTCGGCGACAGTATGGTACTCGCGGTAGACCTTCTGATAGCCGCGTGAGGCGAAGCCGCGTTCGGCCGCGCCGAGGATCACCTCGCTGCGGCTGCCGCCCTGCCCGGTGTCCTGACCCTGCATCTGCGAGTCCTGCACGCCCATCTTGGGGTTGGTCGCGCCGCCTTGCACGTTGGGGTCGTGGCCGGTGCCGTAGCCCGAGCCCTTCTGGCCGCCCTGCCCGCCTTGCCCGCCCTGGCCCTGGCCGCCGCCCTGGCCCTTGCTCGCGCTGATCATCAAGATCTTCTCGCCGTTCGGTCCGAGGATCCACGTCTCGCCCTGACCCTGACCGGCGCCTTGCCCCTGACCTTGCCCCTGACCTTGCCCCTGACCTTGACCGGCCTGCTGACCCTGACCTTGCCCCTGCCCGTCCTGACCCTGGCCGTCCTTGCCCTGGCCCTGGCCCGGCTGCTGGCCCTGCCCGCCCTGCCCTTGGCCCTGCTGACCGCCCTGTCCGGCCTTGCCCTGCGCGCGCTGCTGGAACTGCCGAAGGCGAGACATCTGTCCCTGACCGCCCTGCGACTGCTGGCGCATCATCTCGCGCAGCTCCTGGAGCTTCTGGCGGAGCTGCTCCTTCTCCTCCTGCGTCATCTCCTGCTTCGCCATGCGGTTCAGATCCTGCGCGGCGTTCTCGAGATCCTGCGCCGACTGACCGAGATCCTTCATCAGATCCTCGGCGGCCTTCTGCAGCTCGCGGTCGAGGCGATCGAGCTCGCGCTGCGCCTTCTGCTGCTGCTCCGACTCGCGATCGAGCCGTTCGAGCTCGCGCTCCTTCTTCTGGAGAAGGCTCTTCTCCTGCTCGTCCGCGCCGGCGTCGCCCTGCTTCTGCTTTTGCTTCAGGAGATCCTGCTTCAGCTCCTCGCGCTTCTGCGCAAGTGACTCGGCGCGCTTCGCCTGATCCTCGCCGGCCTTCTTCAGCGCGTCGCGCATCTTCTCGAGCTGCGCCTTGTCGACCCCTTTTCCCGTCTCGCGGAGCTTCTTGGCGAGGTCGTGCATGGCCTTCTCGGCCTCGCTGAGGTTCTTGTTCGCGAGCGCCTCGCCCGCGGGCTTGGTCAGCTCGCTCTTCTTTAGCTCCTCGCCCATCTTCTTCAGGGCTTCCTCGAGCGCCTTGGCGTCGGCCTCGCGGCCTTGCATCAGCTTGTCCTCGAGCTGCTGCATCTTGCGGAAGGCCTCGGTGCGGTCGAGGCGCTTGTTCGCGAGGTCCTCGATGAGCTGGTTGAACTCCTGGGTGGCGGCCTTCGCCTCGTCGGTCTGCATCCGCTGGTCGATCTCGCGCAGGAACTCGCGCATCGCGTCGAGGTCGTCGGCGGTGACGTCGACCGCGTCGATGGTCTTCGCGGTGTAGATGGGCACGTGCTTGCGCGTCTCGAAGACCGAGATGGCGCCGATGAGCAGGAGGAGCACGGCGATGAGCGGCCACTCCATCGGCGCGACCATCGGGACCGCCTTCGTCGGGTCGACCCGGCTCGCGTGCGCGACCGCGTCGTCGATCGCGGCCTGCATGAAAGGCGTGCGCTCCTCGGCCCCGAGCTCGACGAACGACAGCGCGCTCGAGAGCCGGTCGGCGAGGTGGTGGAAGCGGTCGAGGGCGACCGCGCCGGCGCGGCGCGGCAGCGGCCGCGTGTAGGCGACCGCGGCGACCACCACGATCTGGAGGGCACTGGCGATCAGCCCGAGGCGACCCAGGCCCTCCGAGCAGAGGCCCGTCTTGCGGAGGACGAGGAAGATGGCAGCCGCGCAGAGCCCCGCCACCAGGCTCTTCCCCGCCCACGCGAGGGCGCGGTTCGTCCGCAACCGGCGCTCGGCGCGCTGCGCTTGGCGCTCGATCGCCTCGAGCACGAGGCTTCCACTCTTCACGTTCATCGCTCGCACCATCGGTTCGGACGTTCGACCCGTGACAAAAATCCCTCGTGGGTGCGGCGATCCGAGGCGCGGACGATTCGGCAGCTGGAACGGCCCCGGACAACCAGTCCTTACATGGTAGCAGCCTGCGCGGACCGCGGGGAAAGCGACGGGTCGCGCAACGAACGCCCGGCAGCGGCGATTTCATTCCCGAGCGCCCTGGGTCACCTCTAGGATGCAGGTCCCGTGACCGACCTGCTTGCGCCGTTGCCCGACGCTCCCAAGGTCGAGCTCGAGATTGTCCGCGAGACGCTCGTCGGCGAGGGTGGGTTCCTCGCGCTGCGGCGCACGGCGCTGGTGGCCGTCTACGACGGCGCGCGATCGCCAGAGTTCGCGTACGATCTCGTGGAGCGCCGCGCGCTCGACGCGTCGGTCATGGCGGCGCACCACGAGCACGAGGGGCGCGTGTGGGTGTGGCTTCGCAGCAGCCTCCGGCCGCCGATCGCCCTCCGCCCAGGCAAGCCGGGCGAGCCCCGCGGCGCGGTGCTCTGGGAGCTTCCCGCCGGGTTGATCGAAGCCGGTGAGACGCCGCGCGCCGCCGCCGCGCGCGAGCTTGCCGAGGAGCTAGGGTTCGTGGTCGCGGAGGCCGCGCTCGCCCCCCTCGGGCCGACGGGCTTCCCCTGTCCGGCCGCCATCGGTGAGAAGCACCACTTCTTCCATGTCAGGGTCGACCCTGCGTCGCGCGGCGAGCCTTCGGGGGACGGCTCACCCGTCGAGGCCGGCGCGGTGATCATCGCCGTCCCGCTCGACGAGGCGCTTGCGGCAGCACGTCGCGGCGAGCTCGCCGACGAGAAGACCGAGCTCGCGCTGCGCCGGCTCGCGGAGCTGCTTTCATGAAGGTCGCCGTCGTCCAGAAGCGAACCACGTATCGCAAGTTCGTGGTCGAGGAGCACGACCCGCTGCTCGCGCGCCTCCTGCGCCGGCACGATCCCTCGGTGGTGCGCCTCCGCTCGTCGCACGAGGCGCACGAGGAGACCGTGCGCGAGGTCGATCGCGCGCTCCATGCGCTGGGCGCGGAGGTGGTCTTCCGCGGCGGCCCGCGCGGACGCATCCCGGCGCGCGTCGATCTCGTGGTCACCATCGGCGGCGATGGAACGCTCCTCGCGGCCTCGCACCAGATCGGCGACGGCATCCCGCTGCTCGGGATCAACAGCGCGCCCGACCACTCGATCGGCTTCTTCTGCGGGGGCAAGAAGGGCTCGGTCCAGCGCACGCTCGGGCGCGCGCTCGAGGGCAGCCTGCCGGGCAGTGAGCTCACGCGCATGCGCGTCGATCTCAACGGCAAGATCCTGCACGCGCGGGTGCTGAACGAGGCGCTGTTCTGCCATGCATCGCCCGCCGCGACGTCGCGTTACCTGGTGCGCGTCACCCGCAGCGCCGGGGAGCTCCGCGAGGAAGACCAGCGATCGAGCGGCATGTGGATCGGCCCCGCCGCCGGCTCGACCGCGGCCCAGCGCAGCGCGGGAGGCAAGGTCCTGCCCCTCGGCTCGCGTCGCCTCCAGTACGTGGTGCGCGAGCCATACCGCCCGATCGGCAAGCGCAGCCATTTCTCGGTGGGCCTGGTCCCCGAGGACGGCCGCCTGACGCTGCGCAGCAAGATCCGCGACGGCCGGGTGTTCATCGACGGGCACCGGATCGTGCACGCGGTGACCATCGGCGACGTCCTGGTGATGCGGCGCGGCAGCGAGACGGTCACGGTCCTGGGGATCTCGACCAAGCGCAGGACGTGAGATTTGTTGTCTCTTTCCGATTGTCACCGTCCCATCACATTCACGGCCGCCCCCTCTTAGGGGTCGACCCCGGCCCGAACCCCCACTAGCTCCCTCTCCTGATGGGATTCGAGCTAATCGGCACCGGTCACTACGTTCCCGGTGAGCCGATCACCAACGCCGCGCTCGCGCGCGTCATGGACACCTCGGACGAGTGGATCTTCCAGCGGTCCGGCATCCGGCAACGGCACTTCGCCGGAGAGGGGCAGGGCGCCAGCGACCTCGCGCTCGAGGCGTCGAAGCGCGCGCTCGAGGCCGCGCGCATCACACCGAAGGAGATCGATTACATCCTCTTCGCGACCATGACCCCGGACTACGTGTTTCCGGGCTCGGCCGCCGTCCTCGCTGCGAAGCTCGGCCTCGAGGGCACCCCCGCCCTCGACATCCGCCAGCAGTGCGCGGCGATGATCTTCGCGCTCCAGCTCATCGACGGCCTCATCAAGGGAGGCAACGCCAAGACGATCCTCTTCGTCGGCGCCGAGGCTCACGCCGGCTTCATGCCCTGGGAGGACTGGGACATCGTCGAGGGCAAGCGCGAAGGCGAGCCCACGCCCGAGGCCCGCGCGCGCGCCAACGAGCACCGCGCGCTCGCCGTCCTCTTCGGTGATGGCGCCGGCGCCATGGTCTTCCGCGCCACCGATCGCGACGCCGGCCTGGTGGCCTCCAAGGTCCACACCGACGGGCGCTACGCCGAGACGCTCTACGTCCCCGGTGGAGGCTTCCGGACGCGCCCCTACTGGAAGGCCACGCACTTCGACGAGCAGGCCCACATTCCTCGCATGGACGGCCGCGAGCTCTTCAAGTTCGCCGTCACGAAGCTCCCGCAGTGCGCGCGCAAGCTCTGCGAGGACACGAAGACGCCGATCGGGTCGATCGACTGGTTCCTCGCCCACCAGGCCAATGCCCGCATCAACAACTACGTTCGCGAGCAGCTGGGCGTCCCCGCCGAGAAGATGCCGATGAACATCGAGCGCTTCGGCAACACCAGCGCCGGCACCCTCCCCATCCTCATCGACGAATGCACCCGCGATGGAAAGCTCCAGAAAGGCGAGCTCAACATGATGCTCGCCCTCGGCGCGGGCATCCATTGGGGGTGCGCGCTGGTGCGCTGGTAGAGGCATGCTAAATTCGACCGTATGAGGCTTGTTCGCTCCTCCTTGCTTGCCGCGCTCCTCGTGAGCGCCCCGGCTGCTGCTCTCCTCGTCCCGTCGGACGCGCAGGCCTCGGTCTCCATCGCCGTCGGGTTCGACGCGCTAGTGAAGGACGCCGATTCGGTCGGCGTCGTCGTCCCGCAAGAGGCGAAGACGCTCTGGGAGGACGGCCGGATCTACACGTACACGCGCGTCAAGATCGATCAGGGCGTCGCCGGCGAGCTCGGCACCGGCGCCGAAGGTTGGGTCCGCACGATGGGCGGCGTGGTCGGCAAGATCGGCCAGATGGTCGACGGCGAGCCGGTGCTCACCACCAACAAGCCCGCGCTCCTCTTCTTGCGCAAGCTGAAGACCGGCAACGGCTGGGAGGTCTCGGCGCGCGCGCAGGGCCAGTACCCGATCCTCACCGACGGCACGACGAAGGCGCGCAAGGTGATCCGCGCGGCATCGGTCGGTGTGCTCTTCCCGCCACGCGTGAACACCGAGGTTGCCGCGGTGGTTGACCCGAGGACGCAGAGCCTCACCCCGTCCGCCGCCGGCACGGTCACCGAGCAGGTGAAGGCCATCCGGCTCGCAGGCGAAGTCATCCACGATCGCCCGCTCGACGAGGTGGCGCGCGAGATCGCCACGACCTGGAAGAAGCTGCACCCCGCGCCGGCGCCCGACAAGAAGTAGCCGCGTGCGCGCCTCGGCGACGCTCGCGGCCGCGGTCCTCGTCTCGCTGGCGCTCCCCGGTGCGAGCGCGTTCGCGTTCTGCCGCACCACCACCATTCCGGTGGTCGCTGACTTCCAGCCGTCGACCACGAAGTGCTGGGATCAGGGGCGTCCTCTCTTCTGGCGGAACGCGTGCATCGGATACAGCGTGCAGCGTGGCGCCAGTCGCCAGGTCTCGCTGGAGGACGCCGCCAACGGAATCGCCACCGCCTTCTCCAGGTGGGCGGGCGCCAGCTGCGCGAGCGACGGCCTCAGCCAGTCGCGCGTCAGCATCGACCTGCGCGATCTCGGACCGATCGACTGCGGCGAGGTCAATTACAACCAGGCAGGCGCGAACCAGAACGTCATCGTCTTCCGCGACGACGTCTGGCCCCACAACGGCTCGAACGACACGCTCGCGCTCACCACCGTCACGTTCAACCCCGACACCGGCGAGATCTTCGACGCCGACCTCGAGGTGAACACGCACGACCAGCGCATCACGCTCGTCGACCCCATCCCCAAGGATGGCTACGACTTCGCGAGCATCGTGACCCACGAGACCGGCCACTTCCTGGGGATGGCGCACTCCGGGGACGACCGCGCGACGATGTTCGCGAGCTACATCCCCGGCGCCACCGCCATGCGCAATCTCACCTCGGACGACGTCGCCGGGATCTGCGCGGTCTACCGCCCCGACGGCACGCGGTCCGTACCCGACCAGCAGATCACTGCCGGACCGCAGTGCGATCCCAGCCCGCGCCGCGGCTTCACCGGCTCCTGCGCCGAGGCGCCGAAGGCCCAGACGTGCTTGGGATCCTCGAGCGTCGCCGCCGCCACGCCGGTCACGCCCGCCTGGGTCGCGCTGGGGCTCGGCCTCGGACTGCTGCTTGGTGTGAGACGCTCGCGGCGCGTGTGATAGAAACCTCGGCCCCCGAATGACGGAAGAAGCGCGAACGCCGCTGTTGATCACGCGCGAGGACGAGCTCGCGAAGGCCGCCGATCGGCTGGCCAGGAGCCCGCGGGTCGCCTTCGATCTCGAATCGAACGGCATGCATGCGTACCGCGCCACCGCCTGCATCATCCAGCTCGCGTGCGAAGGCGAGGTGATCGTCGTCGACTCGCTCGCCACGTCGCTGGCGCCGCTCGGGGCGCTCCTCTCCTCGCCGACCACCGAGAAGATCGTGCACGACGTGGCGTTCGATGCGCGCATCCTCGCTGAGGCCGGCGTGCACCTCGCCAACGCGCGCGACACCTCGATCGCCGCGCGCATGCTCACGCGACCGGCGACGGGGCTCGCCGCGCTGCTCGAGAGCGAGCTCGGCGTGCACATCGACAAGAAGATGCAGCAGCACGACTGGGCGCAGCGCCCGCTGACCCCGGCGATGGTCACCTACCTCGCGGGGGACGTGCTGCACCTCTCGGCGCTCGCCGATCGCCTCTTCGGCGAGGTGATCGAGCGCGGCATCACCGACGAGGTCGAAGAGGAGACCCGTTACCGCCTGGCGCAGGCCATCGGCGCGGCCGGCACCGAGGATCCGCGCCCCGCGTACGTGCGCCTGAAGGGCATCGACCGCCTGCCCGCGGACGAGCTGGCGATCCTGCGCCACCTCGCGAACATCCGCGAGCAGCTCTCGCGTGAGCTCGACGTGCCGCCCTACAAGGTCCTCGGCCCCGACGTTCTCCTCGCGATCGCCAAGGCGAAGCCCGGGTCGCTCGACGAGCTCTCGCGGATCCGCGGGGCCACCGGCGGAAGGCGCGCGCGGTCGATCGCGAACGATCTCCTCGACGCCGTCACCGTTGGTCTCGAGGACGGCGCGATCCCGGAAGAGGATCGCGTGTGGTTCGAGAAGCCGCGCATCCCCGGACCGGTGGTCCGCGCCCGGCGTGCGCGCGAGCAGCGCCTCACCAAGTGGCGCAAGGAAGAGGCGAAGAAGCGCAGCGTCGACGAGCAGGTGGTGCTGCCCGGGCACTGCCTCCAGGGCCTCGCCGACATCGACGACCCATCACTCGAGGCGATCGCGCGCGTGCCGGGCATCGGCGCGTTCCGGTCCGCGCGCAACGGCGCCGCGCTCGTGGAGGTCCTCCGCGCGCCCCCCCTCGCCGCCGCCGAGCCGCTCACGTGACCGAGCTGCTCGTCGTCGCCGGCGAGGCGTCGGGCGATCGCGCGGGGGCCGCGGTCATCGCTCGTCTGCCGGGCGTGCGGGCGTTCGGGCTGGGCGGCGGGGCGCTGGCCGCCGAAGGCGTGGAGCTGCTCGCCGACCTGCGGGACACGACTGCGCTCGGGGTCGCCGAGGTGGCGCGGCGCGCGTTCGGGGTGGCGCGGGCCTATGCGGCGGTGCGTACCGCGGCGGCGCGACGAAAGCCCGACGCCGCCTTGCTTGTAAACTACACGGAGTTCAATGCGCGCCTCGCCGAGTCGCTGTGGTCGAGCGGCACCCGCGTCCTCTGGTACGGCGCCCCGCAGGTCTGGGCGTGGCGAAGCGGGCGCGCGGCCCCGCTGCGTCGGCATCTCGATCGGATGGCGGTGATGCTCCCCTTCGAGGAGCCGCTGTGGCGCGAGCTCGGGGTCGACGCGCACTACGTCGGGCACCCCGCGCTCGAGGAGCGCCGCTACTCCGCGCTCGGCGAGCGTGACCACCATCGGGTGGCGGCGCGCGAGCTCTTGGGGCTCACGCCGCGCGCGTGGGCCGTCGCGCTCCTGCCCGGCAGCCGCCCCCACGAGGTGCGGCGGCTGCTCCAGCCGATGCTGACCGGCTACGAGCGCGTCCGCCGCGATCTCGCGAGCGTC
>JAYTBL010000193.1:0-1949 GCA_043736975.1 Polyangiaceae bacterium | reverse complement strand
TCTTGACCGAGCCCGCGGCGCCGGCAGAAGGCCGTCAGTGTGCTGTAGGAGAGCTCCACGTTGGCCGCTGCGAGCTCCTCGCGGACACGCACCAGGTTCCCTTTGCAGCGGAGAAACAAGGTCCGGATCTGCGCTTCGTGCGGCTCGGCGAGCTCGGCGCGCTCGAGACTCGGCACCTCCGGGCTTCCCGAGCGGAGCACGCGGCGGACGGTCTTGCGCGACACATCGAGGGTGTGCCCGATGATGCGCACGCCATGGCCCTTCTTGTGGAGCTCCAGGATAGCTGTCCGGATATCTCGATCTCGCATCGTCAACTCGCCTCGTCCACCAGGGCCCGTGCGGCTTCGCGCGCACGCGCGATCGCTCGGCGGACGGCCGGCGATGCGCCCACGTCGAGATCGTGCGAGCGCGCCGCCTTCAGGCTCGTGTGCGCGCGGCCGAGCGCACGCGTCGCCGCGTTCACGTCGCGCGTGACGGCGACCTCCAAGGGGGGCCCCGCGAGCGACTCCTTTGCACGCAGCAACAGCAGCGGTTGCTCGGCGATCCGCGCGCGTTGCTCGGCGTCCCCCGCGCGGTACGCGAGCCACAGCGCGCCGAGCTGCCGTGTCGTCAGCTGCTCGCGCCCGATCGCCGCGACGATCTGCCTCGCGTGTCCCTTGTTGGCGCGCGCCAACGGCACGAGCGATCGCATCGCGCCGTGCGGCGACACGAGCCCGTCGCGCACCGCCGTCTCGATCTCCGCGGGCATCGCCGTCGCGAATCCGAGTCGACGCGACACCCAGCTGGTGCTCCGGCCGAGCGACATGCCGATGTGCGCGAGCGTTCGCCCGAGGCTCTCGCACAGCTCGCGCACGAGCCAGCCTTCCTCGAGCGCGCTCCGCATTCGGCCCGTCGCGAGGCGATGGCAGTAGGCGAGCGCGTCGGCCTCGCTCGCGCCGAGCACGAGGACGACGGCGGTGTCACGGCCGAGCTTCTTCAGCGCGCGCACGCGTCGGTAGCCGTCGATGACGACGCGCTGTCCGTCGTCGCGGACGACGATGAGCACGGGGTGCTGCTGCCCGCTGACGCCGAGCGATGTCATCAGCTCCGCCTCGGCCTTCGCGTCGGGCGCGCGGAGGTGCGCGAAATCGAGCGCGAGCAGCCGCAGCTCCATCTCCGTCGTGCCGAGCGCCAGCGCCGTGTCCATCACGCGGTGAGAGAGACCATGCGCGAGGGCAAGGATGCCATCTCGGCGCGTGACAATTCGACGTGGCGTTACCCAAGAATCGCTCACTTCACAGCCAAATTTGGCTCTCGCGTGCGTCCCACTCGGCGCGTGACAGCGACGCCGTCACGCGCACGCTTTACCCAGGATATGCACACCTTCCTTCACGATCTTCACCACTTGCACCCCGAACTCGGCGCGTGACAGGGCCGCGGCCTTGTCCACGTTCTCGACGATTACCGTCACGATTGCGCGTGCTTGCGCGGCGAACTCGGCGCGTGACACCTCCCCGCGCGGCGGTGATCTCTCGACCACCATGGGCGCCGCCGACGCGGCCTCGCGACGGCGCCGGCGGCTCTCCCGCTGACGCGCGCGCTCGGCCTCGCGATACGTCTCAGGGTCCGCGTCCCGCCGCGCCTTGGCCTGTGCGCGGCGGTGCCGCGTGCCGCACGCGCGGGTGCACATCGTCTGCCGCGTCGCTGTCCGGCGATCCGGCGTGAACCACTTCCGACACCCTGCACACCGAGCCTTCGCGTACGCCATCGGCGACGAGGATCGCCGGTCCGGCGGCGCCGCCCACGCGCGCGTGGCGCGCGGCGCAGCGACCTCGTCGTCGACGCGACGTCGTCAGGCGACGCCTCCGCTCGCGGATCTCGCCGTCGGCGCCGTCAGGTCAGTGTGATCGGCAACGGGACCTCACGCGATCTGAGCTCCGAGGTGGGTCCCTTTTGGCGAGCAGAGGCGG
>JAYTBL010000192.1:0-23183 GCA_043736975.1 Polyangiaceae bacterium | reverse complement strand
GGTGCTCGCGCACCACGATGTGCAGCGCCGTGAGCTCGGGTCTCCTCCGTTCGTACGTCGGGCAGAGCGCGGCGGCGGACGCGGACACGCACGCCCCTTAGCAAGCCTCGCTCCCGGGTTCCGTCCAGCGTTCTCGCGTACTTGCCCGCGGCCTCCCCTGGCCGCGCCACGTTTCAGGGTGGCCCAGGCCAGCTCCGCTGGGTGACGGTGCGTGGCAACCGCGAAGGCGCGCCTCCCCTCGCCTAGGCTAGGGCCGTTCGCGGCGGCGCTCCTTTCGCCAGTCTTTCGCAGATGTGGGATGATAGGACCCGCTCGCTATGTCGAAGATCCACCTCTCCGTCAGCGACGTCGCGCAGTCGCGCGTCGGCACGCGGATCAAGGGAAAGTGGCGGGTCGACAAGCTCCTCGGCGTGGGCGGAATGGGCGCCGTTTACGCGGCGACGCACCGGAACGGCAGCCGCGTCGCGCTCAAGATCCTGCATCCCCAGCTGTCGGTGATGGGGGACATCCGCGCCCGCTTCGCGCGCGAGGGCTACGTCGCGAACGCCGTCAATCACCCCGGTGTGGTGCGTGTCCTCGACGACGACGAGACCGAGGACGGCGCAGCGTTCCTCGTCATGGAGCTCCTCGAGGGCGAGACCGCGGACGCGCGCGCGCGCCGCCTCGGCGGTCGCCTCTCGATCGAGGACGCGCTCGTCATCGCCGACGGCCTGCTCGACGTGCTCTCCGCGGCGCACGCCTCGGGCATCGTCCATCGCGACATCAAGCCGGAGAACGTCTTCCTCACGAGGGAGAACGCCGTGAAGGTGCTCGACTTCGGCATCGCGCGCCTCCGCGCGGTGACGCTCGGCGAGGAGATGGACGACGAGCAGGGAGGCGGGCAGCCCGTCCCGCACCTGCGCACGCGTACCGGGGTCACCATCGGCACGCCCGCCTTCATGCCGCCCGAGCAGGCGCTGGGCCGCACCGACGAGGTCGATGCGCTGAGCGACATCTGGGCGGTCGGCGCGACGCTCTTCGCCCTGCTCTCCGGGCGGATCGTGCACGACGCGAAGACCCACATGGAGGTGGTGATCGCCGCAGCGACCGCGCAGGCGAAGTCGCTGGGGGCGATCGCGCCCGATGCGCCGAAGGGGCTGGTCGAGGTCGTCGATCGCGCGCTCGCGTTCCGCAAGGAGGAGCGCTGGCCCTCCGCGCGCGCGATGCAGCAGGCGATGCGCCTCGCGCGGCCGCCGAACACGCGGTTTTCGGTCGCGTCGCCGACGACCAACCATCCCTCGGGGCATCTCTCGGAGCCGCCCACCAGCCTGCTCGGTCACGGCTCGCAGCCGCCTGCCTCGGCGGTGGGCAGCGGCCGCTGGGCCGAGGAGCGCAAGCTCGCGACCGTGCTCTTCGCCGACATCGTGGGCTTCAGCGCCATCGCCAACGACCTCGAGCCTGACGCGGTACGCGAGCTCGCAAACGCCTTCTTCGAGCCGCTCTCGCGCGAGATCGAGGGCGAAGGCGGCACCGTGCTCAAGTACATCGGCGACGGTGTGATGGCGGTCTTCGGTGTCCCCACCGCGCACGAGGACGACGCGGCCCGCGCGGTCCGCGCGGGCCTGGCGATGACGGCGCGGGTGCAGGAGATCGCGAAGGTGCGCGACGCCGAGGTGGCGCTGCGGATTGGCATCAACACCGGTCTCGTGATGGTGGGTACGGTCGGCGCGGGCAGCCGCGCGTCGGCCGACATCATGGGCGCCACCGTGAACGTGGCGAGCCGCATCGAGAACGCCGCGCAGCCGGGCGAGGTGCTAGTGGGCCTGGCCACCGAGCGCCTCGTGCACGATCGCTTCGAGCTCGCGCCGGCGCCGCCGGTGCACGTGAAGGGCATGTCCGGGCCGGTGCTCATGTTCCGCGCCATCAAGGAGCGGGAGGACGAGGCGGCCAGCTCGGTGCGCCTCCGGAGCGCCTCGGGTACGCCCTTCTTCGCGCGCCACCACGAGCTCGAGCTGCTGCTCGGGCTCTACGCGTCGGTGGCGGCGAACGGGACGCTCCGCGTCGCGGAGATCACCGGCGAGATGGGCCTCGGCAAGGGGCACCTGCTGAAGCAGCTGCGGATCGCGCTCGCGGCGCGTGAGCCCGCGCCGCACGTCCTGCATGCCACGCGCATGCTCGGCATCGCTCCGCTCGGCTTCGTCGGCAAGATGCTGCGCGCGCGCTTCAACGTGCGCGTCGACGAGTCCCCGGAGGCGGTCCGCGCGCGGGTGGTGGATGCGGTGGCGACAGCCTGGGACGGCCTCGAGGTCGAGGACGGGCGCGAGGCCGGCCGGCTGCTCGCGGATCTGGTCGCCCCCACGCCCGTCGCGCCGCTGCTCGAGACCGAGATCTCCACCGATGCGACGCGCACCGTCTCCGCGTTCAGCGACTGGGTGCGGCGGCTGGCGCGCGTCGCGGCCGCGCCGGGCCAGGGTGGCCAGGCGACGACCCCGTCGCGGCCGGTGGTGATGCTGGTCGAGCAGGTGCAGTGGTCGGATCAGGCGTCGCTCGACCTGCTCCAGTACCTGATTCGCGCGCTCCGCCGCGAGCGCGTGCTGCTCGTGATCTCGGCGCGCCCCGAGGCGAGCGAGCACGTGCCGGCGTGGATGACCGGATCCGACATCCGGACGCGCATCGAGCTGCTGCCTTTCAGCGCCGACGTCATGGATCGCTTTCTCGACGATCTCTTCCGCCAGGTCCCGACCTTCCCGCGCGAGGTGAAGAGCGAGATCATCCGGCGCTCCGAGGGAAATCCCGATCTCTGCAAGGAGCTGGTGCGGCTGCTCGTCGATCGCGGCGCGCTCGCCGTCGACGAGCACCACGTGCCCGTCAAGTGGGACAAGAACCGGTCGGCGAAGCTCGATCTCCCGGACACCGTGCGCGGCGTCCTCCAGGCGCGGCTCGACGGTCTCGTGCCGCTGCACAAGGAGATCCTGAAGATGGCCTCCGTGGTCGGACGCACCTTCTGGTCGGGCGCGCTGCGCCAGCTCCTGCCCGCGGAGCTCTCCGACGACGAGCTCACGACGAGCCTCGACACGCTGCGGTCGCGCGAGCTGATCAAGCCCGCTGCGGCCTCCACCGTCTCCGGCGAGCGTGAGCTCACGTTCGCCACGCAGGCCCTGTGCGACGCCGCGTACGAGCTGGTGCCGCGGGCGCAGTCGATCGCCGCGCACCGCAAGGTCGCAGACTGGCTGAGCGCGCGCGGAGAGCTGTGGGAAGGCGGGCACGCAAACCTCGCTGCGCACCTCGAGGCGGCCGGCGATCGGCCGCGCGCGCGCCGCCTCTACCTCAACGCCGCGCGCCACGCGGTGAGCGTGTGCGCCTACCCGGAGGCGGTGGGCTTCTTCGGTCACGTCGCGGCGCTCTGGGACGCCGAGACGACGCCCGACGAACGCATCGCGCGCGCCGGCGTCCTGCGCGAGCGGGCCGCAGCCGAGTCGCGCGCCGGTCGCTTCGAGGAGGCGCTGCGCTCGCTCGATGCCTCCGCGGCCGATCTGTGCTCGGCGGGCGTCGCCGACGACGACGCCGTGCACGCCTGGGTGCTGCTCGAGCGCGGCTCGGTGCTGAAGGAGTATGGGCGCATCGAGGAGTCGATCGACGTCCTCACGCGCGCTATCGAGATGTGCCGCGCCCAGGTGGCGCCGAGCATCCTGCACATGCGCGCGCACGCCGCGCGCGCCTTCCAGCTCTCCACGAAGGGCGATCGCGCGGCCGCGAAGCGCGACGTCGAGGAGGGCCTGCGCATCGGCCAGCAGCTGCACATCCGTGACGCGGCGTGGCACGTGGCGATGGCGCGCCTCAAGGACGCCGAGGGCTCGACGTTCTTCTTCTCCGGCGAGCTACCCGCCGCCGAGGAGGCCTTCAAGGCGGCGCTCGAGCTCCGAGAGCTCGCCGGCGATCTCCAGGGCATGCCCGACGGCTACGTAAATCTCGGCGGCGTCGCCTACACGCGCGGCGATCATGCGGCGGCGGCGGCGTATTACGAGCGCGCCCTGGCGGCGGCGAAGAAGGCGCGCTGGTCGGCGCGCGAGGCGCTCGGGCACTCGAACCTCGGTCAGGTGAAGCTCGCGCTCGGTGAGCACGAGATCGCGGCGCAGCATCTCGAGCTGGCGTGCAAGCTGGGCGAGGAGGGCGGCTTCCTCGACGTGCTCGCGGACAGCGCGCGCGCCCTCGTCGAGGTGGAGCTCGCGCGGGGCGCGGTCGACCTGGCGATCGAGCGCGCGAAGGCGGCCATCGAGCACGCGGAGCGATCGAAGACGCCCTCGTTCGTGGCGATGGCCCACGCCGCCGCGATGGACGCCTGGCTTGCGAAGCTCTACCGGGACCGGGACCGCGCCGCGCTCCATGAGGCGCTCGACCACAAGGACGCCGCGTGTGTCATCTTGCGCCAGATCGGGCAGCCGCACACCGCGGAGACCGTGGCGCGGCGATTCGGACAGGGAAGCAATGCGACCGTCGACACGTAGAATGAGCCCGAGATGATCCGCCTGCGCCTCCTCGTACCTGTGCTCGCCGTTGCTCCTGCGCTCCTGCTCGGCGCGGGTTGTACCAACAGAACCAGCTCTTTCGAGGGCTCGGTGCCCCCTGGTGCCGGCCTCACGTGCAGCTCGACGCAGTCTGCGAGCGACGCCGCAGGGGCTCGCGCGGCGCTGGCGGGATCACCCTCCGGGACCTGCGTCGTTCTCGCCGGCGGCTCGTACGCCGGGCCTTTCGACGTGCCGGCGGGCGTGTCACTCGTGGCTCAGAATGGGTCAGTGGTCACCGTGACAGGCGGAACGGCACAGAGCGCCGCGATCGCGCTGAACGAGGGATCGCAGCTGTACGGCGTCGACGTCGTCGATTCGGTGGGCGTGGGCGTGGCCGTCCGGGCCGCCAACGCGCTGGTCGGGGCGACCTCCGTGACCGGCTCGAAGAACGCGGCGCTCGCCGTCCTCTGCAAGGAGGCTGCGACGCCGGGGTGCGCGGCGGGTTCGGTCAAGCTCACCGAGGTGAAGCTCGAGAAGAGCGCGCTCGGTCTGTGGATCTCGGGCGCGCACGTCGTCATGAAGAACGGCAGCAGCGACAACCACGCCGGCACGTCGCTCGCGGCAGCGGCGGGCGTGGTCGCCACCGACGGTGCGTCGCTCGACATGGACGGCACGCTGGTGGAGAAGAACCAGGGCGCGGGCATCCTGATCGACGGCGCGCTCACGAAGGCCTCGATCCGCAACGCCACCGTCAACGAGAACGGTGAGCGCGGCGTATGGGCCCAGAAGGTCGCGGGCACGCTCGACGCGCCGGCGGTGCGCATCGAGGGCTGCACGATCACCAAGAACAAGCTCGTGGGCGTGGGCTCGGTGGCGGTGCGCGGCATCATCATCGTGGGCGGCAAGGTCGCGGAGACGGTCGCGGTCCCGGTACAGACGAGCCTGATGAAGAACGAGCAGGTCGGGGACGGGGTCGGCTTCTTCGACTCCGGCGACATCAAGATGGACGGCACGACCGTGGAGTCGAACGCGCGTGCCGCGGGCGTCCTCGACAACGCGCTGAGCAGCATCATCATCGTGGGCGGCAAGGTCGGCGTGGGTGCTTCCGGCCTGAAGTTCGTGGTCCAGAACACGACGGGCAGCTCGGTCCAGGTGAGCTCGGGCGACGTGTCGGTGCCCGAGGCGGCGCTCGGCGTGAGCAAGCCGACGCTCTCGCTGCCCTCGGTGCTCTGAGACTGCGTTCCCTCGCGTGTCGCGCGGCCTCGGGGACGCCGTCTCGGCGCGCAGCGCTTCCACGCTGGCGTTCGACCCAGCGGCAAGTCCCGGGAAACGCGGTCTTTTCGCCCCCCCGCTCCTCCTTGCGGAGCCGTAATGCGGCTCGGGACTTGGGCCTCGGGAAGAAATCCGGTAACTAGCTCGTTCCGCGCCCGCCACGTCCTTTGCGTGGCGAGCGACTCTTCCTGGTTTTCTCGGCTTTGTTCGGAGGTTGGATGTCGACCGACGTGATGATCTACGCGAGCGGCCTTACCAAGCGGTACGGCTCCTTCCGCGCCCTCGATGACGTGAGCTTCGAGGTCCGCCGTGGTGAGGTCGTGGGCTTCCTCGGCCCAAACGGCGCCGGCAAGTCGACGACGATGCGCATCTTGACCTGCTTCATCGCGCCGACTTCCGGCACGGCGAAGGTCCAGGGCCAGGACGTGTTCGACGACACGCTCGCGGTCCGCGCGAGCCTCGGCTACCTGCCCCAGCGCGCCCCGCTCTACCTCGAGATGACGGTGTACGAGTACCTGCGGTTCGCCGCTCAGGTCCGCAACATCCCCGACTCGACGTTCAAGGCCCGCGCCCGGAACGTGGTCGAGGTCTGCGGTCTCGCGCAGTCGCTCTCCAAGGAGATCCGGCACCTCTCGCATGGCTATCGCCAGCGCGTCGGGCTTGCCCAGGCGCTCATCCACGATCCGCCGATCCTCATCCTCGACGAGCCGACGAGCGATCTCGACCCGAACGAGAAGTCCGAGTTCCTCAACTACCTGAAGCAGATCGGCAAGGACCGCACGGTCCTCCTGTCGACGCACAACCTCAAGGAAGTCGAGAGCGCGTGCGCTCGCGCCATCATCGTCTCGCGCGGCCGCGTCGTCGCCGACGGCGCGCTCGACGAGATCCGCGCGAAGAGCGGCCGCGTCCGCTACATCGTCGGAGTCCAGGAGTCGGTGAGCACCTCACCGTACCGCGGAACGGGCGCGATGCCGCGCCAGTCCGAGGTCGAGGCCGCGCTCTCCGGCCTCAAGGGCGTGAAGAAGGTGGCCGAGCTGCCGACCGACGATCGCGCCCACGCCTACGCCCTCGACGGCGAGGAGGGCTCCGACCTCCGCGCCGACATCTTCCGCCTCGTCGCGGACAAGGGCTGGGTCCTCCTCGAGCTCCACCGCGATACGCAGACCCTCGAGGACGTCTTCCGCCAGCTCACCATCGGTGACGAACGGCGCAACCGTCAGGTCGGCCCCGTCACTTCCGAGAGCCGCGCTGCGGCCGAGGAAGAAGACGACGAGGACGAGGGCGAAGAAGAGGACGACGAGGACGAGGACGAAGAAGAGACCGACGCGAAGCGGGGCAAGCGATGAGCAGCGAGACCATCGAGAAGGACAGCAAGAAGAAGCTCGTCGCTGCCGAGGCGGAGGACGCCGCGGAGCGTGACGAGGACGAGCGCGACGAGGCGGAGGACGAGCGCGACGAGGCGGAGTCCAAGCCCGCCAAGTCCTTCGTGGATGACTCGCATGACTCGCCCAAGCGCAAGATCGTCATCGACCGCCCGAGCTCGGCGAAGATGGTCTGGACGCTCACGAAGCGCGAGATCGGCGGCTACCTCAACTCCGCCATCACCTACATCGTCATCGCCACCAGCATGGTCGCGATCGGCTGGTACTTCTTCTTCTACAAGGGCGGCTTCTGGCAGGTCGACCGCGCCAGCATGACGCGCATGTTCGACGCGCTGCCGCTCGCGCTGTGCTTCCTGACCATCCCGCTCTTCACGATGCGGTCGCTCTCGGACGAGAAGCGCGTCGGCACCATCGAGCTACTGATCACGATGCCGGTGAAGGACAGCGAGGTCATCCTCGGCAAGTTCTTCGGCTCGCTCGCGATGGTGAGCCTCCAGATCCTCCTGCTCGCCGCCTACCCGCTCGTGATGTTCTCGCGCGCGCCCTTCTGGCACCTCGGCGAGCTCGACTGGAGCCCGTTCTGGGTCGGCATGCTGGGGCTCTTCCTGCTCTCCGCGGCCGGCACCGCGCTCGGGGTGATGTGGTCGTCGTTCACCGAGAGCCAGATCCTCTCGTACTTCGCGACGATGATCACCCTGGTGGCGCTCTACGCGATCGGCTTCAGCACGGTCGTCGAGTTCCTCCAGGGCTGGCCCGGCGACGCGATCGCGTTCGTCAGCCTCCACAGCCGCTTCGAGCCGTTCGCCCGCGGTCTCATCGACTCGCGCGCGGTCATCTACTTCCTCTCGCTCACGACGCTCGGCCTGGTGGTCGCCTTCCGCTCCCTCGAGAGCCGGAAGTGGTCCTGAGCTCCACCTAGAATTTTTCCGAGGCACGCAAACATGGCCATGGAACGAAAGAAGAAGGCGGCGACCGAGAGCGGTGCGCTCGTCCTCGTCATCGCGCTGATCCTGATCGGCGTGAACGCGCTCAGCTACTTCATGTACGTCCGCAGGGACACGACCAACGCCGAGCGCTACACGCTCTCCGCGGGCAGCGGTCGCCTCTTGCAGTCGATGAAGGGCGACATGAAGGTCGAGGCCTACGTCACGAAGGGCCTGCCCAAGCTCGACGCGTTCGTGCGCGATCTCCGCGATCTGCTCCAGCAGTACAAGGAGTCGAGCAAGGGGAAGTTCGACTACGTCATCGTCGAGGCGAAGGACGAGGACACCAAGAAGAAGGCGAAGGAAGCCGGCCTCCAGGAGATCCAGTTCGGAGAAGGCTCCGACACCGAGGACAAGGCCGAGTTCGCCAAGGGCTACATGGGCCTGGTGATCAACTACGGCGCCGAGCGCGACAAGATCCCGGTCCTCTCGCCCGACAACAACACGGGCATGGAGTTCTGGATCACGAACAAGATCCGCGAGGTCCGCGACAAGGGCGACGGCCTGAAGCACAAGATCGGGCTCCTCACGGGGCACGACGAGATGAAGCTCTCGGAGACGAACCTCGTCCCCGCGAGCTCGGGCCAGAAGCCGAACCTCCAGGGCATCGTCACCCAGTACTTCCCGTTCTATCAGTTCGTCGACGTCGACCTGAAGGGCGGAGACGCGGAGATCGACGACTCGCTCGACGGCCTCATCATCACGCAGCCCGCGAAGGACCTCACCGAGAAGGAGCTCCGCCGCATCGACCAGTTCGTCATGCGCGGCAAGAGCCTCGCGGTCGTCGCCAGCGCCGTCAACGTCAAGGCCGCCGACGCCTCGATGCAGGGCACGCTCAACACCCACGGCCTCGAGAAGCTGCTCGACGGCTACGGCATCGAGATGCGCAAGGACGCGCTCCTCGAGTTCGGGCGGCCCTTCCGCGTCAACGCGTACTCGCAGGGCGGCGTCCCGCAGGTCATGCGCTTCCCGCCGCTGCACGACGTGCGCGACGACTTCCGCTTCACCGGCGACGAGCAGCTCCTCGACACGGGTTTTGCTGCCTTCTTTCGCATCTCGCAGGTGCCGTTCCCCTTCGACTCGTCGCTCGTGCTCCACGCCGACAAGCAGCCCGAGGTCGCCGCCGCGGCCGCTGCCTGCCCGCCCGGCAAGCCGTGCGCGTCGCAGTTCAAGGCGCTCGCGCGCACCACGCCCAAGACGCTCCGCGAGACCGGTGACACGGTCGACATGAAGCCGATCCGCCAGTGGCGCCCCAAGGGCGAGTTCAGCCAGTTCAACATCGCCGCCACCATCGAGGGCAAGGACCTCAAGTCCGCGTTCCCGACCGGCGACAAGATGGGCGTCGAGGCCCCAGCGAAGACCGCCGGTACCTCGCGCATCCTCGTCATCGCGTCTTCGCAGTTCTTCGCGAACCCCTTCGCCCGCGCCGGCAACGGTCCGGACATGGGCCAGATGGGGATGCAGATGCCCCCCGGCATGGGCGGCGACGAGATGCTCCAGCAGCTCGCGATGCCCTACGCGCAGCAGATCCTCACCAACACGATCCTCGTGTTCAAGAACATGCTCGACTGGGTCACGGGCGACGTGGACCTCCTCGCGGCCTCCGCGAAGATCCTCCAGGAGCCGGGGCTCGCGTACGGCGACGTCTCGAAGCCGAACTTCGACGAGCTGACCGAGGACCAGCAGAAGAAGCAGGAAACCTCCATGAAGGAGGAGCGCAAGCGCACCCAGCGCTGGGTGCAGGGCGTCCTCATCCTTGGCCTCCCAGCGATCTTCGGGCTCTTCGGCGTCCTGCTCTGGCGGCTCCGCATCGCGCGGCGCGGCCAGGTCTCCCTCGCTTGAATAGGTAGAAACGACAATGGAACGCTCGACGCAGATCTGGGTTGGTGTCGTGGTCCTCGCCGCGCTCGCGGCGGGTGTCTACAAGGTGTCCAAGGACGACGCGCAGAAGGGGACGGCCACGACCACGTCGGCCGATCTCCCCGATCTCAAGGCGCCCGAGGACGTGGACAAGATCAGCATCACGAACGCCGAGAAGGGCGAGGTCGTCCTCGAGAAGAAGGGCGCCGGCGCCGAGGCCAAGTGGGAGGTCACGAAGCCCGTGAACGCGCCCGCCAACCAGGCGAACGTCAAGCAGCTCCTCGACAACCTCAAGGAGCTCAAGGCGAAGGAGGTCATCTCCGCGGCGCCCTCCGAGGATCAGAAGAAGGAGTTCCAGTTCGACAAGGACAAGTCGGTCCACGTCGTCGTCTTCAAGGGCTCGGACAAGAAGCTCGACGCGAGCTTCGGCAAATCTGGCGGCCGCGGGCAGATGGCGATGGTCGACGGCAAGCCGAGCATCTACGCCGTCACCGGCTACTCGAGCTACGTGTACGCGCGCGAGGTCAAGGGGTGGCGTGACACCGAGATCCTCAAGTACGACGACGCGAACGTGAACCAGGTCACGCTCGAGAACAAGAGCGGTAACTTCTCCTTCACCAAGGGCGGCGACACCTGGGCGGGCACCTTCAAGGACAAGCCCATCGCGGACTTCGATGCCGAGAAGGTGAGGGACGGCCTCCGCAACCTGAAGGGCCTCAACGCCGAGGACTTCGGCGACGGCAAGTCAGCGGCGGAGACCGGCCTCGACAGCCCCGAGGCCAAGATCACGATCAGCCTCAAGGACGGCGCCGGCAAATACACGCTGAAGATCGGCAAGGTCGCCACCGGCACCTCGCGCTACGCGCAGAAGGAAGGCGACCCGACCATCTTCGTGGTGCCGCAGTTTGGCTCCGAGTTCGCGCTCAGCGAGCCGAGCAAGCTCACGAAGCCGAAGGACGCCGGAGCCGACTCGGGGAAGAAGGACGGCCCCTCCCCGATGGGCATGCCCCCGGGCATGCAGATGCCCCCGGGCATGCAGATGCCGCCCGGCATGCAAGACCCGCACGGCCACTAGGAGCACGGCGTTTTTCGCCGATCCCGGCGCGATCCTGACGCGCCGCGCTGCGCTTTCATGTTTTTCGCTGCGCCGGCGAAGTGCTACGAGCGCTCCACATGGACCTCTTCGGACACCTCAAGGCTTACGACTACGGCGAGGTTCACTTCAAGCACGACAAGGCGACGGGCCTGAAGGCCATCGTCGCCATCCATGACTCGCGGCTCGGCCCCGCGCTCGGTGGCTGTCGCTTTCTCCCCTACGACACCGACGAGGAGGCGCTGGTCGACGCGCTGCGCCTCGCCCGCGGGATGACCTACAAGGCGGCGCTCGCCGGCCTCGCGCATGGCGGCGGCAAAAGCGTGCTCATCCGCCCCAAGCAGCACTTCGATCGCGTCGCGCTCTTCCGCGCCTTCGGAAAGTTCGTCGACGATCTCGGCGGCCACTACATCACCGCCGAGGACAGCGGGACCGGCCTCGAGGACATGGAAGTGATCCGCACCGTGACCAGGAGCGTCACCGGTGTCGACGTCGCCAACGGCGGCTCCGGCGATCCCTCGCCATTCACCGCGCTCGGCGTGCGCCGTGGCATCGAGGCCTGCGTGAAGCTGAAGCTCGGTCGCGACTCGCTCGAGGGCGTGCACGTCGCGGTGCAGGGCGTCGGGCATGTCGGCTACTACCTGTGCAAGGAGCTCCACTCGCAGGGCGCGAAGATTTCCGTCGCCGACGTCGATCCGCTCAAGGCGGAGCGCGCCACGCGCGAGTTCGGCGCGAGCGTCGTCCTGCTCGACCAGATCTTCGAGATCGAGTGCGACGTGATCGCGCCATGCGCGCTGGGCTCCGCGCTCAACGACGCGACCATCCCCCGCCTCAAGGCGAAGATCGTCGCGGGCGCGGCGAACAACCAGCTCGCGCTGCCGCGCCACGGTGACGACCTCTTCGCGCGCGGCATTCTCTACGCGCCGGACTACGCCATCAACGCAGGCGGGCTGGTGAACGTGGCGCAGGAGGTCCTCGGCTACGACGCCGCGAAGTCGCGCGCGAAGACGATGGAGATCTTCGACACGATCTACGAGATCGCCGACCGCAGCCGCAAGACCAACGCGCCGACCTACCGCATCGCCGACATGCTGGTCGAAGAGAAGCTGGCGCTCGTCTCGCGCTCGAAGATCAATGCCGTGCCCGTCTCCTGATCCGGCGCTCGCGGCGGGACTCTCGGCTCAGTGCAGCTCGCGTTCGGCGATGTCGAGGGGGACCTCGCCCAGCTCCGACCACACCTTGGCGCGGCCCTCGGGGTCGCCTGCGCCGTACAGCACGCCTGCCGCATAGCCGCCGCCGATGGCGACCGCCGGCTGCGCGAGCGCGACGCGCTCCCACTTCGCGATCACCACCGGGCCGGGCGCCGAGAGCGGTCGGTTCCTGGCGCTGGTCTGGGCGATGGTGGCCGCGCCGCGCGCCACGTCGAGCGCCCACCGCGCCACCGTCACGTGGTCGTGCATCACCGCCAGCGCCATCGCGCGTGCGGCGTCGTCCGTCGCCGCCGTCTGCAGCGCGCGCAGGCGGCACGCCGGGTAGCGCTCCGGCGGCGGTAGCATCGAGCGGAGACGTGAGCCCGCGACCACCGTCTCGCAAGGCTGCCTGCCGAACACCAGCGGCGCGGCCTTGGTCTCCGCTTCGTCGGCGGTGACGTTCGCCTCCTTCAGCGCGCGCATCGCCGCCTCGCGGAGCGCGAGCTCCATCGCGCCGAGCTTCGCGTCCAGCGCCTCGGGCGTGAGCACCAGGCCGAGATGCGCGCGAAGGCCGCGCGACACGGCACTCCAGTCCGAGACGGCGCCGGCGGCGGGCCGCGCCCCCTGGGTCTCCAGCGCCTCGCGCAGCTGCACCAGGCGCGCAGTCGCCAGCGCCAGCCCCGAGGCCTCGAGGACGCGCTCGAGCCCGTCGAGCGCGTCATCGAGCTCGCGGGCCCGCACCACGTCGAGCGGCGCGCTCGCGGCCTTGGCCCGATCGCCGGTCGCGTTCACCGCTGCCACCACCCCGTCGAGGCGGCGCGCGAGCCAGCGATCGCGCTCGGCCGCGAGCTGCGCGGTGATCGGCGCGCGCCACGTCTCCACGATGGTGCGCACCAGCGCGCTCGCCGACCGCGGGAGCGCGCGCTCCTCGTCGAGCCGGGTCAGCTCGGCCTCGACGAGCCTGCCCAGGAGCTCCCGCTCTAGCGCGGGCGCGTCGAGCGGACCGCTCGCTCCCACCGGCAGCGCGCGCGGCGACGACTCCACCTTCGCGCGCACCGCGGCGAGCCCACGCGCGCGAGCCTCGAAGGAGAAGGGATCGATGGCGCCGTCGATCACCGCGAGCGTCGCGTCCTCGGCCAGCACCGCGGGCATGGTGATGCGCCGCAAGTACTCGTCGCGCGGATCGAGCCGCGCCCGCAGCGCCATCCGGCGATCGATGGCCGCGAGATCCTGCAGCGCGTCGCTCTCCACGCCCGCGAACGCCGCCACCGAGGCGGCCTGATCCCCGGGCGGCCCGCTCGCCGGCACCGGGGTGGGCGGCGGCCCGCACGCCCCGAGCGCGAGGAGCGACGCCGGCAGCAGGAGCGCCCCGCGCAGCCGCATCAGAAGCCCAGCAGCTTCACGATGAGCCGCTTGTCGCGCTGGCCGTCGAACTCCGCGTAGAACACGCGCTGCCAGGTGCCGAGGTCGAGCCGGCCCTTCGTGATCGGCACCGTGACCTCATGGTGCACGAGCATCGACTTGAGGTGAGCGTCGCCGTTGTCCTCGCCGGTCCGGTGATGTTTGTATTCTTCACGGAACGGGGCGATCCCCTCGAGCCACTTCCAGATGTCCTCGTGGAGGCCTGATTCGTCGTCGTTGACGAAGACACCCGCGGTGATGTGCATCGCGCTCACCAGCATGAACCCCTCGGTGAGGCCGCTCTTGGCGAGCACCTCCTCGAGTCGCGGCGTGAGGTGCACGAGCTCGCGCTTCTTCTTCGTGTGGAACGTGAAGTACTCGGTGTGGCTCTTCATCTTCGGGGGGTGCGATCCTACCCGACCCGGGCGGGAGCTCCGATTCCCGATTACTCGTCCTTGGGGTCTTCGTTGGCGAAGACGATGGGATAGACCACGGTCACCATGCCGCCGCGTGCGGGTGGTCGGAACGCCAACGTGCTCATCGACTCCCGCATGCAGGTGGTCATCTTCTCATCGGCGATGCCGCCGTCGGTCCCGACGTTCACGTCCTCGACGATGCCGCCCAGGCGCTCGTCGGCGACGATGCTGAAGCTCATCTCGATGCGACCTCCGGCATCCTTGCGCGAGAGCAGCTCGCCGTAGCAGGCCTTCGCCATGGGGAAGAACTCCGTCCGCACGACCTCCTGGATGTACGACGGCTCCATGCCCTGCCCGCCGTCGCCGGTGGGCGCGGGGACGAAGCGTCCCTGCTTGGCGGCGGCGGCGACCTCCGGCTCCGCGCCAGCCGCCCAGCCCTCGAGGATCCGCTTCCGCAGCCCATCGCGCACCGCGCGGTCGGCGATCGTCCTCGTGAGTGCGGCATCCAGGACGTTGCCGCCAGCACTCGCGCTGGCATCGGCGCTCGCCGCTGCGGCAGGATCGGTCGTGAAGCCGATCCCAGGCTTCGAGAGCGGCACGTGCGTGCTCCCGCCGCTCACGCCCAGGTAGAAGACGCCTCCCACCACGAGCAGCAGGGCAAGAAGGAGGCCGAGGAGGAGCTGCTTGCCCTGCACCGGCTTCGCGCGCTGATTTGGTCGTCCGCTAGGGCCATTCACGTCGCGCATCATGCCAGGCTTTTCCCTGCTCGATGGTGTTGATAGCTTCGCGTGGTGCCCTTCGACCCCGCCGCTCCGACCCGCGTTCTCACCCGAGCTCTATCCGGCTCGGCCCGGAAGCTGTGGCCGCTGGTCCAGCGTCTCAACCGCGCCATCGAGCGGCCCTCGGCCCAACCTTCGTGGGCGCCCGCCCCGCTGCTCAAGCGGCGCGAGCGGACGTTCCCGCAGCTGGGCTTCCCGCGCGAGACTGACTCGCTGTGTCCGCGCTGCGTCAAGGAGGTCCGCACCGACATCATGAGCGGCAAGCGCGACCTTCGCGAGCTCGTCGACGGACGGCCCGGCGAGATCCGCGCGAGCATCATCGAGAAGATGGTCGACGGCGTGAAGTGCGTCGTGATGACCAAGGAGTGCCCGACGCACGGGCACTTCGAGGACGTGATGTCGATCGACCCGGGGTTCATGCGCCGCCTCGAGGACCTCTATCCGGGTCGCGACTTCCTCGCGCCGCTCACCAAGCTCCGCGAGCACGGCAGCTCCAGCATCAAGTATGGGCGTGGGTCGGTGCTCACCGTCGACCTCACCAACCGCTGCAACATGATGTGCGACCCGTGCTTCATGGACGCCAACCAGGTCGGCTACGTCCACGAGCTGGAGTGGGACGAGATCCAGAAGATCCTCGACGACGCGCTGACCGTCCAGCCGCGCCGCCAGATGAGCATCCAGTTCTCGGGCGGCGAGCCCACGCTCTCCCCGCACTTCCTCAAGGCCATCGAGTACGCCCGCACCAACGGCTTCTTCGCGGTGCAGTGCGCCACCAACGGCGTGATGTTCGCGCAGGATCCCCAGCTCGCCATCGACGCGAAGAAGGCCGGGCTGCGCATGGCCTACCTCCAGTTCGACGGCGTGGACAACGCGTCGAACGCGCACCGAAAGATCGGCAACCTCTTCGACGTGAAGTGCCGCGCCATCGAGCACCTGCACGCCGCCGGCGTCGACGTCATCCTCGTCGTCACCGTGGTGAACGGGATCAACAACGATCAGGTCGGCAAGATCGTCGACTTCGCGATCGCCAACGCCGACAAGGTCACCGTGGTGAGCTTCCAGCCGGTGAGCTTCACCGGGCGGGATGAGGACATCTCCGACGAGGACCGCGTCAAGCAGCGCTACACGCTCAGCCACCTCGCACGTGACATCAAGGACCAGTCAGGCATCACCGAGCCGATGCGCGACTGGTTCCCGCTCTCGGCGATGGGGCCCTTCAGCGACCTCACCGACACGCTCCTCGGCGAGACCGCCGACTGGGGCTCGATGAAGTGCGGCTGCCACCCGAACTGCGGGATCGGCACTGCGATCTTCGTCAACAAGAAGACCAAGCAGGCGGTCCCCGTCACCGAGTTCCTCGATCTGGAAGGGCTGCTCGACGACATCCAGGACATCACCGACGCCGCGCAGGGCAAGACGCTCACGCTCGCCGAGGTCGGCCTCGCCATGCTCAAGAACTTCGACGCCGACAGGGCGCCGGTGAGCTTCCCCGTGCTGATGAAGCAGTTCCTCAGCCAGACCGGCGCGCGCGGGACGAAGATCGGCGAGCACGAGAGCGACGCCCACGAGTTCGACTGGCGCATCCTGTTCGTCGCCGGGATGTGGTTCCAGGACCTCTTCAACTACGACTTCCGCCGCACCGAGATGTGCATCATCCCCTACGGCACCCAGCTCGGAGAGATCAGCTTCTGCGCCTACAACACGGGCGTGGGCTGGCGGCAGATCCTCGAGAAGATGAAGGCCACGGCGTCGGTCGCGGAGTGGAACCGCACGCGCGGTCGGCACGCGGTCTACGCGAAGGGCCAGGACCTCGACGTCCCGCCCGGGCTCGGAACGATCGTGCTCGACCCCGCCGTCGAGAAGATCGCCGCGACCCCGAACGAGCGGGCGCGCGTCCGACTGCGCGTCCTCGAGACGTGAGTGCGGCGCGTGGCGACGTCGGCGCGCCCGTCGCCGCCCTGGGGACGGCGCTCGATTTCATGCGCCTTTTGTGGGCAATGGACCACCACCTCCAACGTCGCTCCAAGCGCATGGAGGTCGAGCTCGGTGTCACGGGGCTCCAGCGGATCGTGATCAGGCTCATCGGTCGCTTCCCGGAGGTGACCGCGGGGCGCCTGGCAGAGCTCGTCCACGTTCATCCGAGCACCCTCACGGGCGTGCTCAAGCGGGTCGTCGAGCGGGGGTTCGTCGCGCGGTCTCGCGATGCCGTCGACGCACGCGTGGCCCATTTTTCCCTGACGGCAGAGGGCGACCGGGTCGACGGCTCGCAAGCCGGGACGGTCGAAGCCGCGGTGCGTCGAGCCCTCGCGCGGATCCCCGCGGACAAGGTCGACGCCGCGCGTGACGTCCTCGCAACGCTCGCCACCGAGCTTGCGCGCCTCGACCGCTGACGCTGACGTCAGCGGTCGCTGCGTGCGTCGACTGGGTGACGTCGACAACGGTCACGTGACGCGCCCGAAACGTCTTCGCGCGTGACTTTTTGCGGCGTGGCGCGTTTCGAAACCGAACCTACGCTCGAGGGGAGAGGGAGCGTTCCTTGAAGCACTACTCGTTGCCGCTCGCGCTCGGGCTTCTCGTTGTGACCGGTCCGACGTCGTGCGTCGACCACGGCCACCCTCGCGTCGCCTTCGCTTCGCCAGGGCTGCCCGCCGACGTCGCAACGGCTCCGCTCACCAACGACGGCCGCGTGATCCTGGTGACGCTCGACGGCGTGCGCGCCGAGGACATCTTCGACGGCGCGAGCTCGACGCTACGACCCGGGACCCGCCTCGACGGCCTCACCCGCCCCGAGGCGGTGATGCCTCGCCTGTACCACCTGGCGGCGACACGCGGCGTTGCGCTCGGACGCGAGCGGCTCGGCTGCGGCGCGGTGCGGACCGCGAGCGGCGCGAACGTCTCGCTGCCGGGCTACCTCGAGATCTTCAGCGGCCGTACCACGACCTGCCGCGACAACGGCTGCGAGGCCACCGAGCACCCGACCGTGCTCGACGAGGCCGCAAATGCCGGTCTCCCGGCGGCGAGCATCGGCTCGTGGAACGTCCTCGACCATGCGGTATCGAACGGTCGGAGCGCGGCCTTCGTCGAGGTCGGTACGCACCGCTGGCCGGGCGCGAGGCCGTTCGCCGATGCGCGATTCGAGCAGCTGGTGGCCGCAGGCGAGCGCGCCGATCCCTATCCGGGTGTCGGCCGATACCGACCCGACGCGCTGACCATGGCGATCGCGCTCCAGTATTTCAAGGACACGCAGCCCGCGGTCCTCCACGTCGGCCTCGGCGACGCCGACGAGTGGGGTCACCGCGACGACTACCGCGCCTACCTCGGTGCGATCGCGAAGTCGGACGCGTTCATCGGTCAGCTCGCCGATACGCTCGACGGGATGGGTGAGGTCGGTGCGCGCACCACGGTCATCGTGACCACCGATCACGGTCGCAACGCCGACTTCCGCCATCACGCGGCCAAGAGCTCCGCGGCTGCGCGCACGTTCGTGATCGCGTTCGGCGGGCGCGTCCCCGTGCAAGGCGTCGCGTGCCCAGCGCACGAGACGACGCTCGCCGACATCGCCCCGACCATCCGTGCGCTGGTGGGCCTCCCCGCGGACCCCTCGCGCGAGGCGGGCCACGTCATCCCGGAGATCGCACCCTAGGCGCTCAGGGCTTCGCGGGGGCTGCGGGGGCCTGCGGCGTAGGGGCCAGGCAGCGCGCGTAGATCTTCGAGCGGCCGAGGAGGAGCGAGCAGGAGCGCAGGACGTCCATCGCAAGGACGCCGTCGCGTGGGCATGACGCGTCCGCGGAGCCGCCGATCAGATCCACGTCGGTCAGCACCGAGAACGAGCCGGCGGTCACGCGCGCGCCCTTCAGCATCCGCGCCGAGATCTTCCCCGACGCCGTGTACATCGGCTCCTTGTTGACCGTGCTGTGCGCCGTGAGGCGCTGGCCCGCCGCCGAGGTCGTGAACACGTCCGAGTGCTGCGCGCCCGTGTCCACGAGCAGATCGACCCGCTGGCCGTCGACGGTGGCCGGCAGCACATACGCGAGTCCCTTGATCGGCCCCTCGTTCTCCTCGCACGCGCGCCCCTGATCGGGCAGCACCAGCGGGGAGCCCGAGGCGGAGAGCTGGTCGTGCGCCTCGTCCCAGAGCGCCGGCCGAAGCTCGCCCTTCACGAGGTCGAGCGCCACGGCGTCGCCCTCCTCCACGAGCCGCTGCGGGGAGATGAACGCGCCGATGCCGAGCTTCTCGATCACGTCAGGCACGTCGGTGGCGAGCACGGGCGTGGGGACGAGCGCGCCCCAGTCGTCAATCGCGAGCTCCGGCTTCTCCACCCGGAAGGTCGCGATCGACTTGCCCACGTGGTCCGTCCCCACGTCTCCCAGCTTCTTCATGGCCAGCCCAAGCTTGCGCGCGAACCAGCCCGCGATGACGTGCGAGTTCGCGCCGGTGTCGACCAGCATCAGCACCGGCTGCCCCGCGATCGTCCCGGTCACCAGCGGCAGCGGGAACGGACGCCCGCGGATCTCGTACTTCAGCTTCGCGAACCGCGGCGCGTGGGTGCGCGGCGCGTCCTCGTGCGCGCCGGTCGCGGTGGCGAGGCGCGCTTGACCGGAGGTCGGCGACGTCGCCCGCGGGGTACACGCTACCGCCGAGGCCGTCACCGTCCACGCGCCGAGGAGAACGAGGAGTGACCGCACGGCGATGAGATGGTAACCCTTCCCCTCGCGCGCTGCTCGCTCCGCGTCAGGTCGGCGTGACCGCGTCGACGACGATCGCGCCGGCCTCGACGTCCACCATGGCCACGTCGCCGCGCGTCAACAGGCCCTTCAGGATCATCTCGGCGATCGGCGCCTCGATGTGCCGACCAATGGCCCGCCGCATGGGCCGCGCGCCGAGCTCGGGGTCGAACCCGCCGAGGTCGAGCAGCGACTCGACCGCTGCGGCGCTGGTGTCGAGCTTCACGCCGCGGGCGCGCTCCAGCTCACGCGCCAGGTCCTTGAGGATGCGCCGCGCCACCTCGGCGACGTCGTCGCGGGTCAGCGGCGCGAAGGCGAGCACCTCGTCGAGGCGGTTGAACAGCTCCGGCGGCAGCGCGCGGCGCGCGGCGTCCGACACCGCCTGCTGGTAGGCAGTGATCTCGCGATCGCGTAGCTCGCGCCGTCCGCTCGCGGGGCCGAAGCCGATGCGCCCGCGCGTGGCGGCGGTGGGCGAAAGCTCGGCGCCGATGTTCGACGTCAACAGGATCACGGTGTTGGTGAAGTCCACGGTACGACCGCGACCGTCGGTGAGGCGGCCCTCGTCGAACACGCCGAGGAAGCCCTCGAGCACGTCGCGGTGTGCCTTCTCGATCTCGTCGAGCAGGATGACCTGGTAGGGCCGCCGACGCACCGACTCGGTGAGCTGGCCGCCCGCATCGTGACCGATGTATCCGGGCGGCGCGCCGACGAGCCGCGAGATGGCGTGGGCCTCGGCGTACTCCGAGAGATCGAGGCGCGTCATCGCGTCGGCGGAGTGGAACAGGCACTCGGCGATGGCCTTGGCGGTCTCGGTCTTGCCGACGCCGGTGGGCCCGAGCAGGAGGAACGTGCCGATCGGCCGGCGCGACCGGAAGCCAGACGCGTTTCGGCGCAAGACGTGGGCGATCCGCTCCAGCGCGTGCCCGTGGCCGACGATGCGATTGCCGAGGAGCTCCTCGAGGCGCAGGAGGCGATCGGCATCGCTCTCCAGCAGCCGCTCCTCGGGCACCCCGGCGAGCTCGCTGATCACCTCGGCGACGTGCGCGGGCGCAACGTCCTTCTCGCCGCGGCGCCGCGCGCGCGCTCCCGCGAGATCGAGGATCTGCACCGCCTTGTCGGGCAGCGCGCGGCTCGGGAGATAGCGGACGCTCCAGGTCACGGCCTTGGCGAGCGCGTTCTCGTCGTAGGTGCAGCCGTGGTGCTTCTCGAACAGCGGGGCGACGCGCTCGATGGCGAGCAGCGCCTCCTCGGGCGACAGCTCGCAGACCTCGATCGACGTGAAGCAGCGCGCGAGCCCGGGATCGGAGTCGACGACCTTGCGGTAGTCCTGCTCGGTGGTGGCCCCGATGCACACGATCTCACCGCGGGCGAGCGCGAGCCGGAGCTCGCTCGAGGCCTCGTCGTCCTGGCCGAAGAGCACATGCATCTCGTCGAAGAAGAGGATGACGCGGCCCTCCGCGCGCCCGATCTCCGCCTTGAGCTGGCCAACGCGCTCGGCGAGCGACCCGCGGACGCCGGTGCCGGCGACCATCGCGCTGGGCTCGATGCTGACGAGGATCGTGTCCTCGAAGCACGCGACGTCGTCGCCGTCGGCGATGCGCGCCGCGAGCCCGCGGACCACGCTGGTCTTGCCCACGCCCGGCGCGCCCACCAGGCACGCGTTGTTCGCGTGGCGCTTCGCGAGCACGTCGAGCGCGCGCTCGATCTCGGCCTCGCGCCCGACTACCGGATCGAGCTCACCGCGGGCCGCCAGCTGCGTGAGGTTCTGCCCGAGCTGGCAGAGCAGCGGGAACTGCTTGGGATCGAGGGAGAAGCGGTCGGTCCCGTGATTCTTGGGCGCCGCGCGCTTGGCCTTGGGCGGAGCGGCCTTCAGCGGTGCGGGCGCAGCGACGGTGCGCGCCGGCGCCTTGGGCGCTGGTGAGGAGAGCGTCTTCACGGGGGCCGCGGGCGCGGCCTTCGCGACCGGCACGATCCCGCTGCTGCGCGCGGTCGACGACGACGACGACGACGACGACGACGACGTGGGCATGCGTCGCGGCGGCGCGAGGCCCATCGCGAGCTGCATGGCCGAGGTGCGCAGGCGCGTCACGTCGGTCCCGCACTGCACGAGCGCGCGATGCGCGGCGGTGCCAGTCTCCTGGCACAGCGCGAAGAGGACGTGGACCGACCGGGCCTCGGTGCGTGCCCCGGACCGCCCCGCGAGATCGCGTGCCTTCGACAGCGCCCGCGTCAGCGCGTCGCTGGCGTCGTCGACCGTGACGCGCGCTGCCTTCAGTAACACCTCGGCGTCGAGCCGGCGATCGAGCAGGAGCTGCGCGGCATCGTCCCGCCCGCCGGCGAGCGCCGCGAGGAGGTGCGTGGTGGTCGGTTTCTGGCGGTGCTGCTTGGCCAGATCTTCGGCGACGCGCCGGAGCGCGACGAGCTCCGGCTCCCGGGTCGTAAGGGCCCTCTCCATCTTCCATTGCCATCGCACGCCACGGTCCCTTGGGCCAAAAACGTCGTGGGTCTGGTATGGAACTCCAGCGAAACCGAGGAGCCCCCCGTGACCGATGGTTCGAGCCAGCAAACGTCCCTGACCCCGCCGGTGGTCCGCGCCAAGTAGTGGTCGGCCCTCTGGCCTTTGCGTAGGCTCGGTGCGCGATGTTCGTCGAGAAGCGTGGGACCTGGCTCGCGACGGTGACGCTCGGTGGCGCCGCGCTTCCTCACATCTGGGGTCGCACGCTGGTGGTGACCGGGCTGAGCGTGGCGCTCACGGTCCTCTACCTGCGCGTTCCCTGGCTCCACTACTCGGTCGGGTCGGTGCCGTTCGCCCTCATCGGCCTGCCCCTCGGCATCTTCCTCGGCTTCCGCAACAACACCGCCTACGACCGCTTCTGGGAAGGCCGGAAGCTCTGGGGCGCCCTGGTCAACACGTCACGCAGCCTGACGCGCCAGATCCTCACGCTCGTCGAGCCGCAGCCGGATGCCGAGGACCGCGATCCGGAGGCGGTGCGCCTGCAGGAGGTGGCCATGGTGCACATGCTCATCGGCTACGTGCACGCGCTCCGGCACCACCTTCGCGAATCGGACCCATTTCCCACGCTGAAACGGCTCATTCCGGCCGAAGAGGTCACGCGGCTCGAGGGCGAGGACAACGTGCCCGTCGCCATCCTCCAACGCATCGCGGAGCAGATGGTGGATGCGCGTCGCAAGCGCTGGATCCACGCGTTCCACGTGCCGGTGATCGAGGGCTCGCTCACTGCCCTCACCGACATCCAGGGCGCTTGCGAGCGCATCAAGTCGACGCCCATCCCGTACTCCTACACGGTGCTGATGCATCGCCTGGTCGCGATGTACTGCCTGCTCCTGCCGTTCGGGCTCCAGGATGTCGCGGGCTGGGCGACGCCGGTGGTGGTGCTATGCATCTCCTACGCGCTGTTCGGGCTGGACGCGATCGGTGACGAGGTCGAGCAGCCGTTTGGCGTCGACCCCAACGACCTGCCGCTCTCGTCGCTCTCGCGCACCATCGAAGGCAACCTCCGCCGCAGCATCGGCGAGCCTCCTCCGACGAAGTACGGCCCGCGCAAAGGCATCATTTCGTAGCTACTCGGTCAGACGAA
>JAYTBL010000191.1:0-5116 GCA_043736975.1 Polyangiaceae bacterium | reverse complement strand
GCACGCGCCGACCAGCCCCGCGAACGCGCCCAGCACGAACCCGCGCCGCCCCGCCTTCACGCCCCCGCCATCCTGGCGACGAGCTCGTCGACGAGCGGCAAGCGTACCGAGAAATCGTTGAACGTGTGGTCGGGGCCCGGCGTGAGCCGCAGCTGGAATCCGAGCGCGCGTAGCGCCTCGAGATCGGGCGTCAGCTGGCTCATGAGGGACGCGTGCCCGGGGTCTCCCTCCGCCATCACGATCGTGATCTCCACGCCGCGGGTGAGGAGCCGATGCAGATCGCCGGCGAGCCCCTGCGGAGCCTTCGTGATGCGCGCCTTCACGCGCGCGGCCGCCGTCTTCGCCGCCGTCACGAGCCGCGCCGAGGCGAAGCCCGCGAGGTACCGGACGTTGGCCTTGCCCGAGAGCAGCTTCCTCCAGCTCGCCGGATTGAGCAGCGCCTGGCGGTAGTGGTTCGCCGCCTGGCTCTGCTCGGTCTGCGAGAACTTCGGCGAGCCATCCTTCAGGTGGAAGACCTCGGGATTGAGCAGCACGATGCTGCGCACGCGCGGATCGGCGAGCGCGGTCTGGAACGACGCGTACGCCCCCGAGCACAGGCCGAGCAGCGAGATGGTCTCCTGCCCCGTGCTCTCGAGGAGCAGGCTCACCGCCGACCGGACGTCCTCGAGGAGCGTCGCCGCGTGCGGATCGTTGGTGGCCGCGCCCTCCGCCGGCGGGCTCTCGCAGATGCCCGAGACATCCATGCGCAGGACGGTGTGACCGAGCTCGGCGAGGCGCGTGGCCATCACCACGTACATCCGGTTGACGCCGGTGCGCGGGACCACGCCGCCCGTCAGGAAGAGCAGCGGCGCGCGTTTCGACGCCGCGGCGGTGGGCTCGGTGATCACGCCAAAGAGGCGCTGCGACGGCCCGAACCGCACCGGGCGGCGGCGCGTGCGCCCCTCGACCGCGTCCTCGGCGAGCGCGAGGCGCGCGGCGCTGGCGCTCGCCAGCTGCGAGCGCTCCGTCGCCCAGCCGCAGATCCGCGCCACGATCGCCGTCGCCGCGACCGACTTCTCCGGGTAGGTCATCATCTGCTTGTGCCCCGGGAGCTGCTCCGAGGTGACCAGGCAGCCGGCGCGCTCGAGGTGCGCCGCGAGCTTCTTGCCGAAGGTGGGCGGGCGATCGTCGCGGTGCACGAGCAAGACGTCCGGCGTCCCGCGCGGCTGCACCTTCAGGAGATCGAGCGCCTCGAGGCTGGTGATCGTCTCCTGGGTGAGCAGGTAGCCGCCCGCCTCGATCCCGCTCGGGCGCGCCTGGCGTCCCTCCTGGATCGCGCTCGGCGCCGCCGAGGCCAGGATCGCCATCTCGCGCGTGTAGTGCGCGCCGCTCACGCACGGCTCCCAGAGGATCAGGCTCGCGATCTGGAGGTCGGCCGCGACCGCCATCGCCAGCGTGGCGCCGAGACGCATCCCCACGAGGCCGACGCGCGCCACCTCACCGCCCGCCGCCAGCGAGGTGGCCGCCAGGCGGATGCTGTCGATCCACGCCGCGAGGCGCCCCGGCTCCTCGTCCGAGCCGAGCGACTCGCCGGTCCCGTCGTAGTGGACCCGCACCGCGGGGAAGCCGGCGGCCGCCAGCTCGCCCGCGAGGCGCTGGATCGTGGCGTAGACCTGGATCCCTTCCCAGCCGAGGGGCGGGCAGATCACGTAGCCGATGTCTCGAACCGGCCGCGCGGGCCCGTGATAACTTGCGAACACGGGGCGCGGACCATCGACGAATCCGTGGACGACAGGCTGCTCTTCTTCGCCCTCGCGGCCCTCGCCGCGTTCGCGGCCCTCGCGGCCCTCGCCGCGTTCGCCGCGCTCGCCGCGTTCGCCGGTCCGCGCCGCCGACTCAAACATGGATGACCGCCAAAAGGGAACCGGGAAGAGGGAACGTGGAACCGAAACGAGAAGACCAGCTGCGCTCCGTGCTCGAATCCGTCTTCGGACCTGACGGGCTCCGCCTGTCCGACGACGATGGGCCGGGAACGACGCCGTTGTGGGACTCCGTCGCGCACCTCAATCTGATCATGACCATCGAAGCCGAGTTCGAGATCGCCTTCGCCACAGCGGAGATACCAGAGCTGCGTACGCTACGGAAGATCCGAGCCCGACTCGAGCAAGGCTGATGGCCAGCGAGTCCAAGGCAGACGAGGCCGCGCTCTCGCCGGCGCAGTACATGTCCCGCGCCCGTGCGCTCGCGGCCGACCCCGAGGCGCGCGCCCGGCTCCAGCCGGTACGTCTGGTGCTTCTCTCGAGCTACACGACCACGCTCTTCGAGCCCTTCCTCAAGGTCGAGGCGGCGCGCCAGGGCTTCGATGTCGACATTCATCATGGCGGATTCGGTCAGTTCGAGCAGGCGCTGCTGGGCGACGAGTGGCGGGCGAAGAGCGGGGCCACCGAGGTGCTCATCGTCATGATGCGCCTCGAGGACCTCCATCCCGATCTGGGATACCGAGTCTACTCCGACGCGCCGGACGATGCGTTCGAGGCGCTCAGCCAGAACGTGCTCTCGCGCATCGAGAGCACGCTCGCGATGTTCCGCGCGCGCTCCCCGGGCCCGTCGCTGGTCGCGAATTTCAGCATGCCGGAGCAGCGCGTGGGGACGGTGTTCGACGCGAACCTCCCTGGGTCGCTGACCTACAAGCTCCCGGCGCTGAACCGCGCGTTGCTCGACCGCCTGTCGAAGCGCGCGGCCTGTCACGTCTGGGACTACGCCGGCCTCGTGAACGCGGCCGGCGCGGCGCGCTGGACCGATCCTCGCTTGTGGGCGCTGTCGCGGACCCCCGTCTCGGCCGCGAACCAGCCGCTGCTCGCGCGCCATCTGGTGCGCACGCTGCGCGGGGCGCTGCGACCGGCCGCGAAGTGCCTGGTGCTCGATCTCGACAACACGGTGTGGGGCGGCGTCATCGGGGACGACGGCGTGGGCGGGATCCAGCTCGGCGACGATCATCCGGGCAAGGCCTTCAAGGACCTCCAGCGCGCCGCGCTCGGCCTCCGTGATCGCGGCATCCTCCTCGCCATCGCGAGCAAGAACGATCCGGCGGTCGTGCACGAGGCGCTCGCGAGTCACCCCGAGATGCTCCTGAAGCTGAAGGACTTCGCGGCCACGCGGATCAACTGGAGCCCGAAGAGCCAGAACCTCCGCGAGATCGCGACCGAGCTGAACATCGGCCTCGATAGCCTGGTGTTCTTCGACGATAGCCCAGTAGAGCGGGCAGAGGTCGCGGAGGGCGCGCCCGAGGTCCACGTCGTGGACGTCCCTACCGATCCCGCGCTCTACGTGCGCGCGCTCGAAGGCGTCGCCGCGTTCGACGTCCCCACGCTCACCGCCGAGGACCGCCTGCGCGCGCAATCCTACCAGGCGCAGATCGAGCGCCGCGAGTCGGAGGCGCACGCGGGCTCGCCCGGCGAGTTCCTGCCCACGCTCCAGATGGAGGTCGAGATCGGAGGCTTCAGCCCGCTGACCGCGCAGCGCATCGCACAGCTGGTCATCAAGACCAACCAGTTCAACACCACCACCCGCCGCGTCTCGGAAGCCGAGCTCGCGGCGATCCACGAGCGCGAGATCGGCCTCGGCGTCACCTGGCTGCGCCTCAGCGATCGCTACGGCGACATGGGGCTCATCGCGGTGGCGGTCCTCACGAAGAGCGACCGCGACGCCGTGGTCCACAGCTTCGTGCTGAGCTGCCGCGCCGCCAACCGCGCCATCGAGCAGACGCTCCTCGCGTACCTCGCGCAGAAGGCGCGCGCGGCCGGCTGCCTGCGCCTGGTCGGCGAATTCATTCCCACGCCCAAGAACGGCCCGGTGGTGGATCTCTACCCGCGGCTCGGCTTCGCGCTCGACTCCGAGGCCGACGGCGTCGCCCGCTACGTCTACGATCTTGCGAAGGACGATCTCGTGATGCCCGAGTTCATCCGCGTCCGCGAGGCGTGACGATCACTCCTGGCCGCGGCGGCGCCGGATCACGTTCTTCACCTGCGTGACGAGATCCATCGCCAGCGGGCGCGCCACCACGAACGCCGCCCCGACGTAGACGACGCTGCCCGCGATCACCTCGAGGATCAGCGATGGCCAGCTGGGGCCGATCCCCACCGCGGCCAGGCCGATGCGCGTCCCGTATACGCCGGCCGCCATCGCCGCCGAGGCGATCACCACCGGCACCACGGCGCCGAGCAGCGAGAGCATCTTCACGCCGTCGAGGACCTGCACGATCAGGAGGCAAAGGAACGTGTCGAGGATGAACGTGGCGCCAACGCCTACGCACGTCCAGAGCGGGCCGTAGGGCGCGAACACCATGATGCACGCGAGGAGGATGCCGACCTTCGCCACGGAGAGGATCATCAGCGGCCGGCGGCGGTGCTGGGCCTGCATGAACGCCACCAGCGGCGACGCCATGGTGCGCGCCACCGAGAGCACGCTCAGGATGGCGAGCATGGGCGCGACCTCGCGCCAGCGGGCGTCGAAGAACACGCTGACCACGGTGGCGGAGATGGCGCCGAGCCCCACCGCCAGCGGGAAGATGACGAGGCCCATCAGGCCGGTCGCCCGCTTCAGCGCCGGCTCGCGGCGCTCGGGCTCGAGCTTCGCGAACGAGGGGAAGAGGACGTCGGCGACCTGCTCGCCGACCGCGCCGGTCGGCGTGTCCGCGAGGTTGTAGGCGAGGTTGTACATGCCGTGCTGGCGGGGGCCGAAGTACCGCGAGACCAGCAGGTTGTCCCATTTGTACGCCGCCAGCTCGCACAGCCCGGAGATGGCGCCGGGCGCGCAGTAGAGCGTCATCTCGCGGATGGTCGACCAGCGGAGCGGCCGGCGTGGCCCGTACTCCTTCCAGTTGGCGGCACGCATCGTCATGACCGTGAGGATCACCGCGCGCGCCAGGTTGCCGACCACGATGCCCATGCCGCCGATGAAGGGCGCCGCGGCGAGGGAGACGGCGGTGTACGCCAGCTCGCCGAACGAGCGCGCGATCGAGAGCGGCCGGAACTTGAGGTCGCGGATGAGCGTCCGCTCGGGGATGTAGCTGACGCGCTCGATGAGCGCGGCGAGCGCGAAGCCCGGGACGTATTTGCCCATGTTCGGCGAGCCGAAG
>JAYTBL010000190.1:0-5122 GCA_043736975.1 Polyangiaceae bacterium | reverse complement strand
GAAGCCGGCATCGAGATTCTTGATGGTGATGGCGACGATGCCGTTCTCGTCGAGCGCGTACTGCTCCTCGATACGCGGGCCACGCGCGGCGATGCGCTGCACCGCCACGGCGCGCAGCGACGCGGGATCGAGGTCCTCCTCGAACGGGAAGAGCACGTCGCCCGAGACCATCATGTCGCCGCGCGGGCCGCCGTCCTCGCTGATGGCGTTGCACTCGAAGAAGCGGAAGTGACCGACGTTGTGCGCCGCGCGATAGTCGCGCCGGCGCACGATGGGCGCCCCGGCCCGCGTGGGCAGCGCGGTGTCGCTGGTGAAGATGGGATCGAACGTGATGGCCGCGCCGGCCGCGCCCTCGCGGAACACGCCGAACGTGCGCGCGTAGCGATCGGTGAGCTCGAAGCCGGCGACGTCGTCGCACGCGATGGCGAGGCCGATGGCGATGGCGGCCGAGGGATAGGGCGAGCGGTGCACGCGACGACCGAAGCGCTCGCGGAGCGCGCGGGCCACCAGCGGGAGCTCGCTCGCGCCGCCGACCACGTAGATGCCCGCGATGTCGTCGAACGTCGCCTCGGCGTCCTCGGTGATGGCGCCGTCGAGGCGCGCCATGATCGGGACCATCGCCTCGATCGAGCGTGTCACCAGCGGGAGGCACGCGGCGTAAAAGTCGGCCACGGTGACCACCGCCATCGGCGTGGGCGCAGCGGCGCCGAGCGCGGTCTCGAGATCGATGGAGAGCTTGCGCGAGCTCGGGTTGAGCCGCTCCTTCGCGTCGCGGCACTGGTCGAGGAGGCGCTCGAGCGCGCGGGCGTCGAGCGCGCCGCGCGTCAGCTGCGCGCGCGCGAGGACGAGATCGAGGAGCACGTCGTCGAAGTCGTCGCCGCCGAGCTGATTCACGCCCGCCGTCGCCATGACCTCGTGGGTACGGCCGCGCATCCGCACCAGCGAGGCGTCGAAGGTGCCGCCGCCGAGGTCGTAGACAACGACGTGATCGCGACGCGACGTGAGCGTGTCGCGATGCCGATGCGTGTACTCGAAGCCCGCCGCCGACGGCTCGTTGAGCATGGCGATGGGCTCGAACCCGGCACGCCGGAACGCATCGAGCGTGACGAAGCGCTGGGCGCCCGAGGCGTTCGCGGGGACCGCCACCACCGAGCGCAGGGAACCCGCGCTGGCCGAGAGCCCGTCGGGCAGGTTCGAGCCCTCGAGGATCGCGGCCTTCAGCGCGGCGAGGAAGCGCGTGACCAGCTCGTCGATCGCCATCGTCGTGCCGCCGATCGTGACGCGCTGGCCGGTGCCGGACTGCGCCTCGGCGAGCAGACGCTTGAAGGAGCGGACCGCGGTGAACGACGGATCGTGCGCGGTGGCGAGCGCCGCGAAGCCGAAGCGCAGCTCGCCGTCGCGCTCGGCGACCACCGAGGGGAACCAGTCGTGCGCGTCACCGGTCTCATCCGTGAAGGTCAGCACCGGGTAGTTCCCGCGGTCTGCGCAGGCCACCACCGTCCGCGTCGTCCCGAAGTCGATCCCCAGCTTCACGTTCCACCTCCACGTGCCTCCCTGGCCTACCCCGCGGGGCGCTCCTCGCGCAAGTTTCGCGGTAGAGTGCGGCCGGTGAACATCTTCCTGCTGCGCTCCTCGATCGCTCATTCGCATGGCGACGACCCTGCGGGCGTGCCCGAGGCGCATCGCTACCTCTCGGCCCAGGGACGCCAGGTCATCCGCGCGCTCGGCAACCGCCTGCGCCTGAACGAGGAGCCGAGCTTCGACCGCTTCGTGACCAGCCCCTTCCCGGCGGCGGTCCAGACCGCGGAGCTGTTCGCCGATCGCGTCGACTACGTGGGCGTGATCGAGGTGCTGCCTGCGCTCGCCGGCAGTGTCCCGCCGCAGGTCATCGCCCCGCTGCTGCTCGCGCGCGGCGAGTCGATCGTGGTGGTAGGAGACGAACCCGCGCTCTCGGCGCTGGGCGCGTTCCTGATCGGACGGCCCACGTTCCCTCCTCTGCTCCATGGCCAGGTGTCGGTGATCGAGAACCGGCAGCCCGCCTGGTGCCTCCGGCCCGGCGATCCGGTGAAATCGCTGCTGCTCGTCGCGTGACGGGCAAGGTGGTCGCGCGCCCGACGCGCTACCACGAGGTCGCCGCGACCTTTGGCCATCGAGCACCACCTCGCGATCGCGCTGCTACACTCTGGTAAGTGAAGCGACCGCAGCGCGCGTGGCCACGACGGATCGTGGAGGTGTCCTCCAACCCCATCGATCGTCGCCGCATCGATCCGCGCGCGGACCCGCATGCCACGCAGAAGATCTCGCGCGAGATGCTCGACGACGTGCTCCGCCGCACCAAGAGCGGGACGCGCCCGGCGACGCGCTCGCACCACGATGCGGAGCGCTCCGCGGACGACGAGGACTCGTTCCTCGGCCCGCGCGACTCCGCGCCCGAGATCACGATCGTGAAGATCGAGAGCGTGGCGATGTCGGTCTTCGATCCGGCGGCGCCCCCTCCGCCGACCCTCGAACCGCACCTCGCCCCGAGGCCCTCGCCCGTGCTGCTGTCACGGCGGCTGTACGTGACGCCGCGCCTCGCGTTCCTCGCGGGACTGGCGGTGGTGGCGTTTATCGGGATCGCAGCGGTGGTCGGCTTCTTCGCCGGCCGCTTCACCCTTCACTGAGCGGCAACGTTGACCGTCGCCGAGGCGAGCTTCATGTAGCGCGCGGGCGCGAGCAGCGGGATCTGCTCGTAGGTGATGGTGTACGTGCCCGGCGCGACGTCGTGGAGGACGAAGGTGAGGTCGCGCGTGGTCATGCAGCGCGAGACCGAGGTCGGTCGGTCGCGGACGATGCGGATGCTGTCGCCACGGCGGACGATGTCCGTCTTCGCGTTCGTCGAGCAGTAGTCGGTCACCCCGTGGACCACCACCGTGAGGTCGTGACCCTCGCCCGAGGTCGTGATGACCGAGCGGTCGGCGAGGGCGGGAGAGGCGACACACACACCGAGCGCGAGGACAGCGAGGGCCAGCAGGCGTTGCATGAGCATTCAACGCACGAGACACCCCTTCGCTTTACAGGTTCCCGCGACGTTTCAGAACCGACCCTCGTAGAGCAGCGGGAACGTGGCGGGCGCTCCGCCTTCGGTGGACGATGCGGTGCGCCAGGTCGGAAGACGGCGGAAGGCGTCCTTCGCAGGAGTGGCGGCGGTCTGCGAGAAATCGGTCTTCATGCTGGGGAAGACAATGACGAGACCGAGGACGATCATCCCGGCGCCGACCGCGAGCGCGCCGAGCCCGACGTTGCGGACGCTGTCGCAGCTGTTGTCGTTGCGGCTGCTGTACCGGTCGGCGGAGCAAGCGCTGCCGGTGAGCGCGAGGAGCGTCCCGATGTACGCCGTGACGCCGCCGCCCACTGTGAGGACGCCGCCGCCGACGATCCCCGCCCAGTTCGGGCCGTCGACCGTGAGCTCGACGCTCCCGCCGGGGGCGGCGGCCAGGGAGAACTCGGGCGTGGTGGCGAAGCCGCTGCCGCCGATGCGGTAGGTGTCCCCGATTGGCATCTCCTCGTCGCACGGCGAGGAGCATGCGGTGACGAAGTCGGTCGTGCCGGCGGCGCGCCGGTAAAGGTATGCCGGATGCGGCGTCTTCATGTGGACGCGGGCGCGCGGGCCCGCCATCGGCGCGGTGGCGGGCGCCGTGGGTGTCCCGCTGACCGGCGGGATCGCGGTGGACGCGACGATCACGCGTTCGACGTCGCGCCACGCGACCTTGCGCGACTCGCCAGTGGTGAGCAGTACCGTGACGTGATCGCCGGGGACGATCTCGGTGACCCGCCCGCGGAACATCCCGCCGGTGCGGAGGTGCACGGTGTCGACGGTCGCGGTCGTGCTCTCGCTGACCGTGCCCGCGGGCACCGGCTGCGAAGGCGGGAGGGGCGCCGTGTCATCGGCCCGCGCCATCGCGGGCGCCGCCGCCAACGCCACGAGCCCGCACGTGATTCCGACCAAACGCCTCATCTCGGTCTCCTCGATTGTCGACGCCCCAGGTCGCCCCGGGCGCGCGAGGCGTCAAGCACACATCGGGCCAACCCGCGGAAGCCTGCGGACCCCGTGAAACGCTGGGGCAGCGGGGATGGAGTAGCCCGGCGTTACGGTCTGGACCATCAACGGAGCGTCACAGTGCATTGCACGGCGGGAGCACCCGGATAACATCGAGGCGTGAAGCAGGAACATCCCACCCTCGACACGAGGATGGTCTTTCGATGCATGCTCGTCGGCCTCGACGACGCATCGGCCGGGATCTGCAAGGTCGCGATCCGACCGCTCGAGGGTATCGTCGCGACCGACGTCGGCGAGGCGTGCAAACGCATGTCCGAGGTCCTGCCGCTGATCGTGGTCCTGCCGGACGACGCGCCACGCGCCGGGCTCACCGAGCTCACCGAGCTCGCGGGAGCTTGCGGCGCGGAGGTGATCTCCGTGGCGCGCCCGCCGGACGCGAACGCGCTGGGGCGGCAGATCCTCGAGGCGCTCCGCAAAGGCGAAGCCCGCCGCGTCGGCCGCTAGTTTCGCCTCGCGCTCGCCGTGATCAGAACGGGTTGGGCGGGAGCGCGCTCAGCGGCGCCGCAGCGCTGCGACGATGCCCGCGCGGCTTCCGGCGTGCGCTGCTGCTCGGCGTGAGCTCGGGCCCGGCCGCAGGCGGCGGCGGCGCGGAGACGGCGGCCGGCGATACGGCGACCAGAGATGGGGACGCGGCGACGGGGGCAGCGATCGCTGCGAGCGGCGGCGCCGCGGGCGCGCCGAGCGACGAGCGCGCGGTCGACAGATCGGCATCGAAGACGCGGAGGGCCGCGAAGCTCCCGCCGCCGACGAAGAGCCCGACGAAGAGGATGAACCCGACCGCGAACCACGTGCGCGACGGCGGAGGCGGCGCGCTCCGATACGCCACGGGCGCCAGGCACTTCAGGTCGGTCGGGGTGTAGACGCGGTAGCTGGGTCCGTTCTGCAAGGTTCAGGGGGTTAGAACGTGGCGGGCGGGCACTCGATTCATTTTTCCGAACGGTCTCGTCACTTTGCACACGAAGTGCAGAGCGTACGTCGCGATCTCGCGGAGTTCGCGAGGCGGTGGACAATCGTCGATCCAGC
>JAYTBL010000189.1:0-1954 GCA_043736975.1 Polyangiaceae bacterium | reverse complement strand
GCCCCTCCCCTGTCCCAGCGCACGAAAACAGAGCACGGTGAGCACGAACTGCCAGACGAGGCAGCCGAGCACGAGCGCGCCGCCGACCCCGCGGGCCTCGCTCCCCAGGAGCGCCAGGGCAGTGAGCCCCACGAACATGACCTCATGCGGAACGAGCGTGAGCGAAAACGGAAGCAGCGTCCGCCGTGGGGGCGCTCGATAGACGACGCGCGCGCTGACCGCGGCGGCGAGCGACTGGATCGCGAACGACGCCGCGACGAACAGGACGTTCGCCACGAGGTGCGGAGCGAGCAGCGAGCCCGCATACGAGAACCCGAGCCCCGCGCCGGCGATCGCGGTGGGCACCGAGAGCGCGCCCAGGACCTGGCGCCAGCCTGCATCCGCTGCGGCGCGCTCCGCGAGCGTGCGTGCCGGTGCGAACAGGAGCTGGGTGAGCGCGGGGCGGATCAGAGCTCTCCAACGCGATCGCCGTCTGCCTGCATCGCCAGTCCTCCGCTACCCGAGAGGTTCGCTGTCGGCAGGTACCTCGGCAAGGCGGCGGATCTCCCATTTGCGTCTCGAAGGCCTGGAAATCATGCGGGAGCGGCAAGTTCCGCTGCTACCGCGCTCCACACAAACTTGTCCCACGAAGGCGCAGCCTAGTACCGGCTTGGGGAGGGAGGTCTCCATGATCCGAACGACGACTGCATCGATTCTCGCCTGTGCCCTCGTGCTGGCCACCGGCTGCGCCAAGAAGCCCAACGTTCGGGAGACCGCGCTCGTCTCCACCACCGGCGCGAACGTGGGCAACGTGCGCCTCGACGACGAGCTGGCCCGCAAGTGCAACGTCACGTTCGACAACGCCGACCGCGCGCCGAAGTTCGACTACGACGAGGCCGCGCTCATGCCCCAGGACCGCGACGTCCTCGAGCAGGTCGCGAAGTGCGTGACCACCGGCCCGCTCCGCGGCCGCAAGCTCGCCCTGGTGGGCCGCGCCGACGCGCGCGGCGAGACCGAGTACAACATGGTGCTCGGCGATCACCGCGCCGACGCCGTGCACGTCTACCTCGCGCGCCTCGGCGTCGGGGTCAGCGCCATGTCCAAGACCTCGCGCGGCGAGCTCGATGCCGAGGGCAAGGACGACGACAGCTGGCAGCGTGATCGGCGCGTCGACATCCGCCTCGACTGATCGACCCCACTCAGGGGACCGCGAGCGCACGCGCGGCTCGGCAGCGCTTCGCGCTGAGCTCGACGCCCACCCCGTCGAGGCCCAGCGTGTTCGCCACCGCGATCACGGTGCCGCGACCGCAGAACGGGTCGACGATCACGCGCGCTCCGATCTCGTCGCGCAGGTACGTGCAAGCCGTCCGGCACGCGGCGACGCCCATGGCGCGGCTCCACGGCATGAAGCCAGCGTCGGGCATGACGTCGGCGCCGGGGGCTCGCGCGGGCGGACGACCCTCGTGCGCGAAGCACAGCATGTGCGACCAGCTGGGGCGGCCGAAGGAGATGGTCCCGGGCGGGCGGCGGCAGACGATCTTGTGCCAGAGGAGCTGCGCCCCCTCCAGCTCGGCGGCGCGCATGACGAGGTAGCTCTTGTCCACGATCGCGCCGCCCACGCGGATGTCGCTCTGGAAGAAGACCGTAGCCTGCGCGCGGGGCGTCCAGGCGATGACCTGACGCGCGGCGGCAACGAACCAGTCGCGCCAGGCGTCGAGCGCGAGCTGGAGCTCGGACACGTCGGGCAGCGAGGTCACGACGCTCGCATGCGCGCCGGCGGTGTTCTCGGCGAGCCACACGAGGGCGTCGGCGTTGACGATGATGCGCGAGGGCTCCGGCACTGCGCGGCAGGGTACACGAGCGTGTGAAGTCTCGGGTTCTCCGCTCGGTTCCCGGGTGGCGCAGGCGTATCGCGGCGTGCTGATCGCGGCGATCGCCGTGTCCTGTGCTGGGCCGCCGAGGGTGAGCGCGCCGA
>JAYTBL010000188.1:0-5123 GCA_043736975.1 Polyangiaceae bacterium | reverse complement strand
CCGGACGCGCGAGGTAGCGGCACAATCGCTCGCGTGCCAGATCATCGTAGGCGGGGACATGGACGCTGGCGTGCAGGTTGAAGCGCTCGTGCACGGCGGCGTCGGTACCGCGCGGGGGCGGCTCAGCAAGCTCGTGCTGGGTGCGCTCGCCGGTGTCCTTCGCCGTCTCGAGCGTGCCCCGCTGCATCCCCGCGAGGGTCATGGCCTCGCCCGCGCTGTACGACGGCGCCTCGTTCGAGGCGTCCGCCTCGCGGAAGAGGGCGAGCTCGATCTGCTGACCACCGCGATAAGCCACGAGCTGAATGAAGCCGTGACGGACCCGTACCCCGTCACGGCCCCTGTGTATCCCGACCGCCGACCCCGCGCCGCCGTCTTGCGAGCCATCCCCCACTACGTTGGCCTACTCTCAGTGTATCGGCTTCATCGAGTTTGGAGATAGTGGCGACATCGCGTGCTACACGCTCCACCCGTGAAGCGCTTCACGATCGGACTGGCAGCTCTCGGCTCAACGCTCTTCGCCACGCTCTTCGCCACGCTGGCCTCCGGCTGCGCGCGTCAGGAGCAGCTGCCACCACCGCCCGCCTCGCGGGTGTCGATCGCCGCCGGTAAGCCCGCGTCGGACTTCAGCGCGCGCGACATCGACGGCAAGACCATCGCGCTCTCGGACCACCTCACCAAGGAGGTCATCCTCCTCAACTTCTGCGCGAGCTGGTGCGAGCCCTGCGTCCAGGAGTTCCCGCACCTCCGGCGCATCTACGACGCGAACCGCGCACGCGGGCTGTTCGTCATGGCCATCTCGATGGACGGCCCGGAGAGCGCAGCGAACGTCCCCGCCTTCGCGCGCCGCAACCAGCTCAACTTCCCGATGCTGATCGACGCGGACTCGCGGATCGCTGCGCTCTACAACCCGAAGAAGGCTGCGCCGCTGACCATCCTGATCGACAGGACGGGGAAGATCGCGCTCGTGCGCGAGGGCTACAACGTCGGCGACGAGGAGACCCTCGTCGTCGAGATCGAGAAGGCGCTGGCCGGTCCGGCCACGACCCGCTGAGTCGAGGCTGCGGTTGCGGCTGCTCGTCGGTCGAGCGCCCCGCGCAGACCGGCGCGAACACGACGACGGCGGGGGCGCTCGGTCACGGGGCGCAGTCGTCGCCGAGGGGAACGGCGCCGTCCTGCTGGCAGCGCGCCGGGATGACCGGAAGATCGGCGAAGCCGCCGGCGCTGTCGAGCGCGTACGAGTCGAAGCGGATGCCCGCGGACACCGCCTCGCAGGGCAGCCCCTTGTTGTCCTCGCTGATCGAGGCGCGGAGGTCGCGTCCGTTACAGACCTCCTTCTTCGCCGCCTTGTACACGCTCGCGACCAGGCCCTGATCGCAGACGTACACGTTCTTGAAGCCGATCGTGTCCTTCAGGTAGATGGTGCGCACCTGCGCGAGGATGTCCGCGGTGCGCCAGCGACCCGCCAGCACGCCGTCCGTGATCCTGAAGCCCACGCCGTCCGGCACGACCGAGCCGAAGAGGAAGCCGCCCTGCACGATGATGTCGAGCGGCTTCTTGTCGTCGGGGACGTTGATGGGCATGCTCACGGTGTCGAACGACGCGACGAGCCGCCCCCCCGTCACGTACGCGCTCGCCGAGCGCAGGGTCGAGGCATCGACGACGTTCTTGAAGCGGCTGTCACGCAGCCAGTAGTCGCTCGCGACGAACTTCGGCTTTCCCCCGACCACCGGCACGCCGGCCTCCGCATCCACCGCGACGCCGAGCGCGGGGAACACCTCGAGGAGGACATCCTCGTCCTCGGGCAAGCCGTTCCAGCTCGATAGCCTGAGGACGAAGCCGTATTCGCCGTTCGCGAGGCGGCGGTTCACCTCGGCCGGCTTGAACGCGTCTCCGAGGAGCGCGAGGTAGCCGAGGAGCCCGTAGCCCGCGTTGTCGAGGCCCTTGTCGTCGAGATCGCGCGCGTAGGTGTCGAACGTCGCCTCGCTGATCTTCGCGGTGCACGAGCCGAGGGCGAGCGTGGGCGAGCACGTGCGATCGAGGTTGAGACCGGCCGGGCCGACCTTGCTGTCGATGCCGACGTCGAACACCTTGAGCGCCATGTGCAGCGGTGCGATCGACGGGCTGCCGCCGTCCACGACCGGCTTTTCCGGCAGCCCGAGCTGACCGCACTGCGTTCCCGCCTCGAACGGCGGCGTCGCGTCCGCGGCGTCGACCGCGGCCTCGGGCGTGGTCGCGCCGTCGCCCTCGTCGGCGCCGAGGCGCTCGAACCCGAAGACCGCGGCGCACGCCGCGCTCGAGGCGCCGAGGGCCAGCGCTCCACAGCCGAGCACGAGCCCGCGGAGCTTGCGACCGCTCACCACCGTCCCACCAGCCGTGCCGACCCCGCACCGACCTGCAACGACGCGCTCGCGTTCGACGACCCGGCGGCGCCCGGCGGCGCGAAGACGATGAGCGCGACGCCGGCCGCTGCGGCCACGGCGCCCACGACGAAGATCACGGTCGCGCCGCTGGCGGTCCCGTACGCGGACTCGGAGTCGGTGATCGCATCGGAGGGGCAGGACCTCGTGCCGTTCGCGCAGCGCGCCTTTGCGTCGTCGTACTTCCCCTTCGCGACGACGCCGACGATGGTGCCGCCGATCAGGCTGGCGACACCGACGCCGGCGACGACGACGCCGGTGGTGCGAAGCGGCGTCCACCACGACGCGGGCGTGAGCGGCCGATCCTCGCCGCGCGAAGCGATCGGTGGAGGCACCGGCGCAGGCTCGGGCAGCGCCTCGAGCACCGGCACGGCGACGGTCACGCTCTCCTTCACCGTGGTGCGTGTCTCCCAGGGCGCGCGGCCGGCGGCGGACGCCGCGATGACGTGCTCGCCCGCATCGACGGGAATGCCGACGCTCCATTCGCCGACGCCGACGCGCGCGCCGTCGCGCGTGACGGCGAGACCGGGCACCCGGCTCGCCTCGGGCACGTTCACGGTGAGGCGCAGCAGCTTCGGCTCGAGCGCCTCCGCGCGCGTGCGCGCGGTGGTCTCCCAGTCGGAGCGGCCGGCCTTGCGCGCGAGCCCCTCGGCCTCGCGGAACGCGCCCCACGCGCTCGCGGTCTGGCCGTTCTTCTCGTAGCAGCTCGCGAGATTCAGCAGCGTGCTGGGCTTCGGGTCGGCGTCCTGGCTGGCCTGGAACTTCGGGCAGGCCGCGGCGAACTTGCCGGCCTCTGCGTCGACGAGCGCGCTATCGAACAGCTGCTGCGCGCGCGCGCGGTTGTCGACGCGGGGCGTCGCGGGCTCGTCGGCTCGTGCCACCTCCGCTCCGGCCACCATCACGACCACGAGCGCAGCGGCGCGAGCGCGCCTGCGCAATGCATGCATCATTCACGCACCTTGATGAACCCGCCAGGATCGGGCGCCGCCGCAGAGGGGACGGGCTTTCCCGGCTTCGCGCTCGCGGACGCGGACGCGGACGCGGACGCGGACGGCCTGGCCACCGCTGGCTTCCCGCGCCCGTTGCCGGCCACGACCGCGACCGCGACCGCGACCGACCCAGCGTCCGCCTCGCCCTTCGCGGCCTCGGCCTTCGCCTTCGCGTCCGCCTCCACCTTCGCGTCGGCCTCCGCCTCGGCCTTCGTCTTCGCCTCTGCCTTCGCCTTCGCGTCGGCCTCCGCCTTCGCCTTCGCCTCGGCCTCCGCCTTCGCCTCTCCGCTCGTCGTCGCTGCCACCATGCCGGTGACGGTGACCGTGTCCGTCTTCCGCGACGCCGCGATCCCCGCGATTGCCGCGATCGCGACCACCCCCGCCGCGACCGCGAACAGCGGCTTGCGCGACTTCGGCGCGGCCTGCGCGTGCGTCGTCCCCCAGGCCGCCGCCGGGGGAACCGGCTCGATGCGCGCCACCAAGGGCACCTCGGTCGCCGCCGATACGGCCGCTGCGGGCATCTCGGGCAGCGGCGTCGCCGGCAAAAGCGTCTCCGCGGTGATACGCGTCTCCAGTGCAGGACGCGGCGGTCGCTTGCCGGTGCCGAGCACGTCGAGCGCGCGCTCCGCGGTGCCGCGGTCCCGCGCGAGGCCAAACGGCTCGAACGCGCGCGCGAGCTCGCCGACGTTCTGGAAGCGCAGTTCCGGATCCTTCTCCAGGCAGCGCAGCACGGCGGTGCACAGCTCTTCGGGCAGCTCGGGCCGGTGCGTCTTCGGGCTCGGCGCCTTCTCCTGCGCCACCTTGAAGCACAGCTCGAGGATGGTATCGGCCTCGAACGGCACCTTGCCGGTGAGCAGCTCGTACGCGATCGCGCCGAGCGCCCAGAGGTCGGAGCGCTCGTCGACGTGCTTGGAGGAGCGCATCTGCTCGGGCGACATGTACAGCGGCGACCCGAGCAGCATCTCGGTTCGCGTGAGCGAGAGCCCCTCGCCGCCGAGGCCGTTGTCGAGCGTCTTCGAGATGCCGAAGTCGAGCACCTTCACGAGCGGCCGCCCGTCGACGCCGCGCGTGAGGAACAGATTTCCCGGCTTGAGATCGCGATGCACGATCCCGCGCGAGTGCGCCTCGGCGAGGCCCTCGGCCGCCTGGAGCACGTAGCTCGCGGCGATCTCGATGGGGATGACGCCGTTGTTCGAGCGCAGCTCGGCGTGGAGATCGTTCCCTTCCAGGAACTCCATCACGATGTACGGGCAGTTGTCCTCGAGGCGCCCCACGTCGAGCGTCTTCGCGACGTGCGCGCCCTTGAGGCGCACCGAGGCGCGCGCCTCACGCAGGAAACGCTCGACGAGCTCCCCGTTGCTCGCCGCCTGCGGCAGCAGGAACTTGAGCGCGACGCGCTGATCGAGCTCGATGTGATGCGCCGCCACGACCACGCCCATGCCTCCCACGCCCAGCACCTTCTCCACGCGGTACTTGGACGCGAGCAGGTCCCCCTCCTTGACGGGGGCCTGGCTTTCGGACGGAGAGGCCATCGATTGCGGCATTTTCGCAGCTCTCGGGTCGTTCTTGCAATCGCTTAGCGCGGGAAAGCCGCAGCATTGCCGCCGTCGACCGTGACGACGCAGCCCGTCGTCGCGCGGGCGCCCGCCAGGTACGCGAACGCGGCGGCTACATCGTTGCTCGTCACCTCGCGTGTGAGCAGGTTCGATCGGAAGTA
>JAYTBL010000187.1:0-1955 GCA_043736975.1 Polyangiaceae bacterium | reverse complement strand
GGGGGCGGCGTCCCCGCGGACATGGTGCGCGTCGTCCGGAAGATCTTCGAGCTCAAGCAGGCGTCGCGCCCGCAGGACGCCGCGGCGCTCGTCTCCTTGCTGTCAGGCAGCTCGAACGTCGCCGCCGCATCAAGAACATGGTGAAGAGCGCGGGTTATGGCGGCCTGGTGATCGTGATCGACGAGGCCGAGACGATCCTGCGCATGCGCGGCGATGTGCGCGGCAAGTCACTGAATGCCATTCGGCAGATCGTCGATATGGCGAGCGGCAATCCCGGGCTCTTGTGGGTCTTCACCGGGACCTTCACGTTCTTCGATGATCGCCAGGGCGTGAAAGGCGTGGAGGCGCGCTATGCGCGCATCCGCTACGAGGAGCTCAACGGCGTGCCGAGCCTGCGCCAGCCGCAGCTGGCCCTCGAGCCGTTCGATCGCGATCGGCTGTCGAAGGTCGCGTTGAAGCTCCGGTCGATGCATCCGGATCTGGATCCCGAGGAGGCCGAGCGGCGTTTGCCGCGCGAGCTGATCGAGCAGCTGCTCGACAAGGTGACCGAGGGGTACCATGGGGACGTCGGCGTGGTTCCGCGCCAGTTCTTGCGGACGCTCGTGAACCTTCTCGATCTGCTCGCCGACGACGAGAACGAGAACGCGCACGACCGCCTCGGCTTCGTGCCCGCGGCGCTCACGGAGGAGGAGGAAGCGGTGATCGCCGGGAGGAAGCTCGATGAGCCACCGCCCTCGGACAGCGGCCTCGGCGGCACCGCGGTCGAGATGCGTCGCTTCGTTCCGTACAGGAGCTCGCCGGCGAAGCGATCCTCGACGGCAAGAACGCGGTGGTCCTCGCCCCGACCGCGGGCGGCAAGACCGAGGCGTCGATCTTTCCCATCCTCGCAGGGCTGCTCGAGTCGCCGCCGGTAGGTGTCGGTGCGATCTACGTGGCTCCCATCACGGCGCTGCTGAACAACCAGGAAGTGCGCCTCGGCGAGTACACGGAGATGGTCGGCCTCCGCCGCTTCGTGTGGCACGGCGACGCCGCGGCGACGAAGAAGCAGGCGTTCGTCAGCGAGCCCGCCGAGCTCCTGATGACGACGCCCGAGTCGCTCGAGGTCATGCTGATGTCGGCGCGCGTCCCCGTGCAGCGGCTCTTCGGTGAGCTGCGCTTCGTGGTGATCGACGAGATCCACGCGTTCGCGGACACCGATCGCGGCGCGCACCTGATGAGCGTCCTGGAGCGCCAGGCGACGCTGTCGAAGCACGACGTGCAGCGCGCGACGGTCGGCAATCCGGAGCAGATCGCGACGTGGCTGAAGGGCACGTCGGAGCGCGAGAGCGTCGTCGTCGACCCCCCGAAGGTGAAGGCCGAGCGCCGCATCGAGATCGGCTTGTACGACGACACCGACGAGTTTGCGCGGGAGGCCGTCCGAGAGGGGCGTGGAAAGAAGAGCCTCTTCTTCTGCCAGTCGCGCTCGCTCACGGAGACCATCGCCGACAAGATGTCGCGACGACGAGATCGAGGTGTTCGGGCACCACGGCTCGGTGTCGAAGGAGGAGCGGCTCGCCGCCGAGGAGCGGTTCGCGCGCGGGACGAACGCGTGCATCGTGGCCACTTCGACGGCCTGAACCTGACGTTCCAAGCCAACGCGCCGATCACGGTATCGTCGTTCTTGCAGCGGATGGGCCGCACCGGGCGACGCGCGGGCACCGTCGCAAACATGTCATTCCTCTGCGAGGACACCGTCTCCGTCGTGCAGAACACGGCGCTGGTGCTCCTCGCGGCGGGCGGCTGGGTGGAGCGCGTGCGCGACGAGACGCGCGCCTGGCCGGTGCTCGTGCACCAGACGCTGGCCATGATCAATCAGCACGGCGGCATCAGCGCCGAGCGCTGCTGGCAGATGCTCGCGCGCGTCCCCGATTTTCGCGGCATCACGAAGGAGGAGTACCTCGAGCTCGTCGAGCACA
>JAYTBL010000186.1:0-5133 GCA_043736975.1 Polyangiaceae bacterium | reverse complement strand
AGGGGCACCGCGCGCCGGGGCGCAGGGGAGGGAGCGTGCCCTCGTTCACGGCGTGGAGGCGCGGCGGCGCGTAGCTCGCGATGGCAAGCTCGATCGATCCCGGGTTCGAGGCCTGCACGCGCCGCGCCTTGCCAGCAAACATCGGCTCGAGGCAGCGCAGCGCGTTCGTGACCTGCGCGCGGCACGCGAGGGGCACGCTCTCGGGCGGCGCCGCATGGACGATGGTGGCGGTGGTCGCGAGCGCGACGATGACCACGAAACGTCCCGTTCCGCCGAACCCCATCCTCTGCCCGTAGCACGTCGTCCGCGCAAGCGGGCTAAATCACCGAGCGCGGCGCCCGGTGATTTGGTTCGCACTGAGTGCGCGGGCACGATTCGAGGTACGAGAATCGTGCCCGGCCATCTAACGTATGGGCGATGGTCGACCGGGCGATGGGGCTGCGCATCGAGATGAACCTGGCCCGCCAGGCGCGCGACTATGCGAAGGACCATCGCGTGGTGCTGCCGGAATGGGGGGCCGAGGTGCGCGCGGTGGGCAGCGGTCATGCGGTCTGGGGCTCGGAGCGGGGCGCGCCCAGCGTCTCGCGCGTGTTCGCGCTCGGGCTCGAGGGAGCCATGAATCGTGAGGATCTCACACGTGCTGAAGAGCTCTACGCTGCGCACGGCGACCGCACGCGCGTCGTGACGTCACCGTGGACACATCCGTCGCTCTTCGATCTCCTGGCGCAGCGCGGCTACCGGGTGATCGGTCACGACAACGTCCTCACGCGCGTCCTCGACGACGCCCCTGCGATCGCCTTGCCCGCCGCGGGCGTTACCGTGGCGCGCGTCGCGCAGGATCGAGCCGCGGTGGGTGCGTGGGGGCGCATCGTGCGGCTCGGCTTCGGCATGGACCTGGACGACGAGCGCTTCGCGAGCGCCGACCGCGTGTTCGAGGTCTCGACCACGGGCACGCTCTATCTCGGCTCGGTCGACGGCGAGCCCGCCGGCGGCAGCGCCCTCGCGCTGCGCGACGGGATGGCGACGCTCTTCGCCACCTCCACCGTCCCTTCGTTCCGCCGCCGCGGCGTCCAGAGCGCCCTGATCGCCGCGCGTGTCGCGTACGCCCGCGCGCAGGGGGCCGACCTCGCGGTGGTGATCACCGATCCCGGCAGCGACTCGCAGCGCAACCTCGAGACCCGCCACGGCTTCCGCGTCGGCTACACCACCGCCCTCTTCGAGTCCGCCGCCGGGGCGTAGCTCGCTCCGTTTTCCGAGCAACCGCGAGCGCGAGCGGCCGAACCAGCGGAGGCAATGGCGCTCCTATGGTATGACCCCGCTCGCAGCACGATGACGGACTCCGCCGTACTCGGTCCTCACGCGCACGCCGCGCACGCCGCGCACGCCGCGCACGAGACGACGTCGATCGAGCACACCCTCCGCGCTCGCTTCGGGCTCGAGGCCTTTCGGCCCTGGCAGCGCGAGGCCATCGACGCCCTGCTCGGTGAGCCCGGGCGCGTCCTCGTGGTGGCGCCCACCGGCGGCGGCAAGTCGCTCACCTACCAGCTTCCCGCGGCCGTGCTCCAGGGCACCACGCTCGTCATCTCGCCGCTGGTCGCGCTCATGGAGGACCAGGTCCGCTCGCTGGTGCAGCGCGGGATCGCCGCGACCTACCTGGCGTCGACGCTCGATCGCCAGGAGCGCGACGCGCGCGAGCAAGGGATGCTCCGCGGCGACTACAAGCTCGTGTACGTCGCGCCGGAGCGGCTCGCCTCGGACGTGTTCGTGCGCATCCTCGGGCGCTGCCGCATCGACCTCGTCGCCATCGACGAGGCGCACTGCATCGCGCAGTGGGGTCACGACTTCCGCCCCGATTACCTGCGCATCGGCGCGCTACTCGAGCGGCTGAACCCGCCGCGTATCCTCGCGTGCACCGCCACCGCCACGCCCGAGGTTCGGCGCGAGATCAAGCAGCGCCTCGGCTTTGATCGCCCCGAGACGCCCTGCAAGGAGGTCCTGCGCGGCTTCGCGCGCCCCAACCTCCACCTCGCGGCGCAGAACGTCGACGGCCCGAAGCAGGCGCGCGCCGCGCTCCTCGAGAGCCTCAGCAGCGCGCTGGGGAGCGCGCGCATGCCCACCGGCGGCGCCATCGTCTACGCCGCCACGCGCAAGACCACCGAGCAGTACGCCGAGATGCTCTACAAGCAGGGCTGGAGCGCCGCGGCCTACCACGCGGGAATGAGCGGCGACGCGCGCTCGAAGGTCGCCGACCGCTTCGCCTCGCGGAAGCTCGCGGTGGTGGTGGCCACGAACGCGTTCGGGATGGGCATCGATCGCTCCGACATCCGCACCGTCGTGCACGTGCAGCCGCCCTCGTCGATCGAGGCCTACTACCAGGAGGTGGGCCGCGCCGGTCGCGACGGCGATCAGGCGTTCGGTCTGCTCCTGTGCTCCGGCGCCGACATCTCGCTGCGGCGCCGGCTCGTGCAGAGCGGCACCGAGGGCTCGCCCGTCGACCCCGTGCTCGCGGCGCGCGCCTGGGGCCTCTTCCGCGAGCTGCTGCGCTACCTCGACGCGCGCACCTGCCGCCACGACTTCGTGCTCCGCTACTTCGGCGACGAGCAGGAGACCCTCGGCGGCTGCGGACACTGCGACGTGTGCGTCGCGCTCGACAGCGGCGCGGCCGAGGCCTCCGAGGAGGTCTCTGCCGAGACCACGCTGGTCGTGCGCAAGGCGCTCGCGGCGGTGGCGCGCGCGCAGAAGCGCGCCGGGCTCATCGCCATCGGCGACATGCTGAAGGGCGTCGACTCCGAGAAGACGCGCAAGTTCGGCTTCACCGGGCTCTCCACGTTCGGCCTGCTCAAGGATCGCTCGCCCGAGTGGATCGTTGCGCTGCTGCGCGCGCTGCTCGCCGCCGGCTGGATCGATCTCACGACCAACGAGCATCCCGTCCCGTACCTCACCCGCAGCGGCGCCGAGGTCATGAAGGAGACGGTCCCCGCGCGCATCATGCTGCCCGCCGAGCCGCGCGCGTTCGCCGGCCGCACGCGCGCGCGTTCCCCGAGCGGGGGCCGCGAGTCGCCGGTGCTCGATCCGAGCATCCAGCCGATCTTCGACAAGCTCCGCGCGCATCGCGCCGAGGTGGCCAAGCAGCGCGGCGTGCCGGCGTACGTGGTCGCGCTCGATCGCACGCTGGTGGAGATGGCGCAGGTCCGCCCGCGCACCACCGACCAGCTGCTGATGCTTCACGGCATGGGCCCGGCGCGCGCCGAGCAGTACGGCGAAGGGTTCTTGCGAGCGCTGGAGGACTGATGGCGATCCCATGGAAGATCCTGGAGCGAGCGCCGACGCCCGACGGGCTCCTCGAGCTCCGCCAGCGCGGCCCCCGGGACTTCCAGATCGCGCTCGGCGGCATGGTGCTGATGAACAGCGCCGCGAACCGCTCCGAGGAGGCACTGGGGAAGCTCGCCTGCACCGATCTCGCGTCTGCGGCGCCGCGCACGCTGGTCGCGGGCCTCGGCCTCGGCTTCACGCTGCGGTCCATGCTCGACGTCTTGCCGGCGAGCGCCCACGTGATCGCCGCCGAGCTGAATCCGGTGGTCGCGACGTGGTGCGCGGGCCCGCTCGCGGAGCTCACGTCGTCGGCGGTGAAGGACCCGCGCGTGGTGGTGGAGATCACCGACGTGGTGAAGGTCATCCGCCGCGCCGCGACCGAGCCCGCGCAGCGCCTCGACGCCATCGTGCTCGACCTCTACACGGGGCCTCATGCGCGCTCGCATCCCGTGACCGACCCTGCGTATGGCCGCACGGCGATCGCGGAGATGAGGCGCGCCCTCAACCCCGGCGGCCGCCTCGCGGTGTGGGGCGAGGCCGCGAACGCCGCGTACGAGGACCGGCTGAAGCGCGGCGGCTTCGACGTCTCCCGCCACCGCCCTGGCTCCGGCGGTCTGAAGCACGTCGTCTACCTGGCGCAGCGCGGCTCCTGACGCGCCGCGGCGAAGCTACTTCCCGGTGAGCGCCGCCAGCTCGGACTCCATCGACTCCCACTCGGCGAGCAGCGCGTCGATCTTCGGGCCGAGGACCTTCTCTTCCTCTTCCAGCTTGGCGATCTCGGCCTTGGGGGTCTTCTCGTAGAAGTCGGTCTCGCACCACTTCGCCTGGATGACCGCCTTGCGCGCCTCCGCGACCTCGATCGCCGCCACCACCTCGTCGCGCCGCGTGGGGAGCTGCTTGAGGCGGTTGGCGCGCTTCTTCTGCTCCTCCCACGACAGCGCGGTCTCGGTCTTGGCTGGCGCGGCGGGATCGCTCGCGACCTTTTCCTTCTTCGCCTTCAGCACCACGGTGTCGGCGTCGAGGTGGTCGTCGCCGCAGCGGTCGAGGTACTCGTCGTAGGTGCCAGGGAAGTCGCGGAAGCCCTGGGGGGTGACCTCGAGGATGCGCGTGGCCAGCGCAGAGACGAACGCGCGATCGTGGGAGACGAACACCAGTGTGCCCTCCTCGTAGCGCTTCAGCGCCTCCACCAGCGCGTCGATCGACTCGAGATCGAGGTGGTTGGTCGGCTCGTCGAGCACCAGCACGTTCGGCTTCTCCACCATGATGCGGCAGAACACGAGGCGCGCCGCCTCGCCGCCGGAGAGCGCGCCGACCTTCTTCTGCACGTCGTCGCCGGAGAACAGCACGCGGCCCAAGGCGCCGCGCACGAAGCTGGTCTCGGCCTTGGGCACCGCGTTCCAGATGACGTCGATGGGCGTGGCCTCGGGATCGACGAGCGCCTCGTGGTGATCCTGCGCGAAGTACCCGACGCGCGTCTCGTGCCCCCACTTCACGCTGCCCTGGTCGGCGTCGAGGTTGTCGGTCGCGATCTTGAGCAGCGTGGACTTGCCGAGGCCGTTCGGCCCGATGATCGCGACACGCTCGCCGCGCCGCACCATGAGCGAGACGTCGACCAGCACCTGCTTGTCGCCGTACGCCTTCGACACGCTCGTGATCTCGAGCACGTCGCGCCCGCTCTTGCGCTCCGGCGTGAACACGAACTGGGGAGCGCGGCGCGAGCTCGACTCGAGCTCCTCGACCTCGATCTTCTCGATCTGCTTGAGGCGGCTCTGCGCCTGGCGCGCCTTGGTGGCCTGCGCGCCGAAGCGCTCCACCCAGGCC
>JAYTBL010000185.1:0-5136 GCA_043736975.1 Polyangiaceae bacterium | reverse complement strand
AATGGGAGGACCACATCCTCTTCGCCCGCACGCGCGAGGAGCACGTCCCGTAGGCCTGACCGCGTCCCGCGCCGCGGGACCGTGACCGGGGACGACCGGGGATGGTGGGCCCGGGACGGCGGGTCGGGCCCGGGGGCGGCGGCCCGGGGGAAGGCACCCGAGGACCGAGCACCGGGCATTGGAGACCCGCCATCACGAGAGCCCAAGACAGGAACCTCCGTCCCGCTCTCGCGAGGAGCGAGAGACGAGACGAGACGAGAGAGACCCCTGCGTCAGTGTAGTTGTCGCCTCTTCTGAAATCACCAGAGGCGCGGGTCATCAAGGTGATGAACCATCACGTCCTCCGTCGCAAGCGTGGCAAGGTGTGGGGGGATCGGTACTGCCGCGTCGACCTCACGAGCCCGAAGCAGGCGCGTCACGCCCTGGCGTAGTTGCTGCATGACGGCCAGCATCATGGCGTCGTGCCTGCGGGCGTGAAGGACCCGATCTCTTCGGCGCGCTGGTCGAGCCGCGGCTTACCTTGCTTGCTGCGCTCCGTTGTCAATAACGCGCAACCGTCGCGCCGGCGGGCCGACGGGGCTGCGATGAGCCTCTTCCTCTCGCTCCTCGGGGAGCTCGTCGCGCCCTCGCGCTGCGCCGCGTGTGACGCGCTCGTCGCGCCGCGCGTGCTCTTCTGCGCGGCCTGTGCCGTGGCGGCGCTGCGTGCGGGGCGGCAGCCGGCTGGTCACCATGCGGTGTTCGAGTACGGAGGGGCGATCGCGACGGCCATCGTGCGCCTCAAGTATGCCGGGCGCTTCGACCTCGCGGCGCGCTTCGGGCCAGTCATGGCCAGCGTGATCGCGCCCTCGCGCTTCGACGTGGTCGTGCCGGTGCCCCTCCATCCGTCGCGCCTCGCCGAGCGAGGCTTCGATCAGGCCGCGCTCCTCGCCGTGCCCGTGGCGCGCGGCCTGCGCCTCGAGCTCGCGAGCCGCGCGCTCGTCCGGACGCGCGCCACGCCGCGTCAGGCCTCGCTCGATCGCGGCGCGCGCACCACGAACGTCGACGCCGCGTTCCGCTGCGCGCGACCGCGCGCGGTCGCCGGGCGCCGCGTGCTCCTCGTCGACGACGTGCGGACCACGGGCGCCACCCTCGCAGCCTGCGCCTCGGCCCTCCTGGTCAGCGGCGCTACCACGGTCGCCACCCTGGTGCTGGCGAGCCGGGATCGCCCAGAAAATGCCGAAGAAGCAGGTCGCGACGACGGTTGAACGGCAGGGATGGAGAGGCGCTATCATGGCCGTGCGCTCGATGAGCAACGACCTCTGGCGGTGGGCGGATCCCGACGGACAGCAACGCCGCGTGCGACTCGACGAGTTGCGCGCTGCGCTCGCTGGCGGGCACATCGCGCCCAACACGCCGGTCTGGCGATCGGGCTGGGTCGGCTGGCAGTCGGCACACGAGGTGCCCGAGCTGCAGTCGAGCGCGCTGTCGGCCGCGAACGGCGTCGTGCCGAACATCCCGCCGCCGCCGCTGGCGATGGTCGCGATGCAGCACGAGTTCGAGGCGAAGGCCGGCGGAACGTTCTCGCAGCCACCGCCTGCGCCTGCGGGCGCGGGTAGCGACGAGCCGCCGCCGCCTCCGCAGTACGTGCCGGTCGCCGTGAAGCCGAACTCGATCCCGCCCGCCGGCCCGAGCTCGGGACGCCTGCCCGCGACCGGCACCGGTCCGCAGCAGGCGCAGCCCCTGAACTCCACGTTGCCGACCACCGTCGGGCTCCCGCCGCCGCCCGAGCTGATGGCGATGGTCGAGGCCCACCGAGCGGGGATTCCAGGCGCGGTCCCCTCGCTGCTGATGCCCGGGGCGAGCGGCGGCGCCGCCAAGGACCCGATGATCGAGGAGCTGAGCGGCTCCATGCTCCTCGACGACGCAGGCACCGCCAGCACCGCCACCATCCACGCGCGCGGTGACGGGAACCTCCCGCCGCCCACCGATCCCGTCCTGCGCCGCAGCGATCCGGGGTCGATCGAGACCGATCCCGTCGAGGACGAGCTCGCGGGCCTCCCGCCGCGTCGCCGCCCGCAGCTCACCGCGATCTTCGACGACCTCAACGAGATCAAGGCCGGGCGCCAGCCGAAGAACAAGCTGCTGATCGGCGTGATCACGTTCGTCGGCCTCATGCTGATCCTCTCGTTGCTCGCCCTCGTGGTGAGCGCGATCCGCGGCAAACCGAGCGAGCTGCCGTCGGCGGACACGTCGGGCTCGAGCTCCGCGGCCGTCGCGGGCTCCGCGTCCAGCCGACCCGCGATGACCGAGACCGCGCCCACCGCATCCGCGCCGCCGGTCGTCGCGAGCGCGGCCAAGGTGGAGCCGAAGGCGCCCAGCACCGAGGCCTCGCTCGGTGACTGCACGACCGCCGGCGAGGCGCATGTCGTGTCGCCGCGCGCGTTCATCCAGAGCGGCGTCGAGGCGGTGGCGGTGCCGGGCGCGATCGCGCTGGGCTTCGCGATCGACCCGCGCAACGGCCTGGCGGTCACCGTCGACCCCGCATCGATCGGCATCACCACCACCGTCAAGGCCCGTGCGTTCGGCGGTGATGCGCGGCGCATGAGCCCCATCCTCGACAAGGGCAAGCTCACGCTCGTGCCCGACGTCGACAAGAAGATCGATCCGATCCACGCGCGGCGCGTCGTGGCGACCAGTCCCCCCATCGACGTGGGCGTCGCCGAGAACGCGATCGTCTGGGCGCCGCACGGTCAGAATGGCTACGCGAAGATCTTCACGCTCGACGGCGAAGGCACGGTCGACGCCCTGCGCGCCGTGCCGCTCGCCATCGGCAAGGGAATCGCCGTAGCGTTCCGGCGCGGCAACGCCATCCACATCGGCGTGGCCCGGGGCGAAGGCACCCTCACCGCCGAGGGCGCTATCAGGATGATCGCGGGGCTCGGTCAGGTCGGCTCGCCCACCGTCGCCACGAGCGGCGACGCGATCCTCGTTGCGTGGTCCGATCGCGCGACCGGCGCCGACCCGTGGCAGGTCCGCTGGACGAGGCTCACGGCAGGCGCCGCGCCCGAACCACCGAAGCAGCTCACGCTCCCCGAAGGCGGTCTCGGCGTGCAGGCCATGTCGCCGAGCATCGCCGGCCTCGGCGCGGGTCGCTTCGTCATGGCGTGGTCCGAGGGCACGCCTTCCCACCAGGTCCGCGCGCAAACGCTCACGGCCGACGGTACGCCCGCCGGCGCGCCGCTTCTTCTTTCGGCAGCCGGCATCAACGCGGGGCAGCCGCAGGTCGCCGTCGGGAGCGACGGGCGCGGCGTCGTCGCGTTCCTCGCCGCGAAGGGCAAGAGCTATGAGATCCACGCGACGCCGGTGACGTGTGCCGCGAAATAGCCGCGAACTGTCGGGCTGCGCGCGATCCGTACTAGAATCCTCGGCGTGAACTCGCGAGCTCCCTGGGTGGCGATCGGCCTGTGCGCCGTGCTGGCGTGCACGACGGTGCCCGGCTGCAATCTCTCTTCGTCGCGCGTCGCGCACGGGCAGCGCTACCAGTCCGACGACGCACGCTTCGATCCCTACTTCGACAACGTGCACCAGCAGCAGGTCGCGGCCGCCGCGTGGCCCGACGAGAAGAAGGCGACGCGCCGCCCGCTGCTCAACGTGCTGGCGCTCACGCCAAGCGCGAACGACGACACCATCCTCTCCACGACCCGCGCGCGCGCCAAGAAGATCGCCGGTGGCGGCGGCGGCAAGCTCGATCTCGCGACCGTTCACGTGACGCCGGTGGGCGGGAGCGACGCGCCGCTGTTCGCAGCGGTGGAGGAGGCGGCGCGGCTCGAGCTCGATCGCGCGCGCAAGCTCCGCGGCTCGGCCGACAAACTCGAGGAGATGGCGAAGCACGGCGAAGAGCTGAAGAAGACCGCCGATCACGAGTACGAGAACCGCGGTGCCGAGAAGGCTGACGAGAAGAAGAGCGACAAGCGCAACGAGATCCGCCGCGAGCTAGGCGGCGCGGCGACGGCCTGCCGCGATCTCGCGCGCGACGCGAACAAGGACGCGCAGTCCGCGCAGGACTTCCTCGAGGATCTCGGCGAGGCCATCGAGGCGAAGGACGCGCCGCCTCGCCGCCGCGGCGATCGCGTCTCGAAGCCGCTCCCGCCGCCTGCGCCGCCGCCGCCCAAGGCCGACCCGCCGAAGGAGGAGCCGAAGCCGAAGCCGGCCAAGCCGGAGCCTCGCAAGCCGAAGCCAGCCGAAAAGCCGGCCGAAAAACCGGCCGAAGTGCCCGCGGAGAAGCCGGCCCCGAAGCCGAAGCCCCCGCCCGACGAGGTCTTCAACCCGTAGGAGCGTGCGGAGGGCTCAGTTGCAGGTGCTGGTCGTTCCATCAGGACAAAGCAGCTTGTCCGAGATCTGGATGGTCTTGGTCGCCGTGGCCTTCGCGTTCGTCGAGTCGATGACCTCCACGGTCACCTCGAGCTTCTTGCCCAGGAAGCGCTTGTAGTCGCCGCCGAGATCCGCCGCGCCGCTGTCCAGCTGGAAGCGCAGGCCCCAGAGCTTGCAGTAGTTCCCCTCGTCACGGTCGTACGTGAACACGTAGCCGGCGGGGGGGATGGGCGCCGTCGGGTCGTCGACGAGCTTCGCGCTCAGCGTCGTGCGCGAGCCTGATTGGCGGAGGTTCTTCATGCGCGTCGCGATCCAGATGTGGTGACCGCCCTGGGGCCCCTTCTCGAGCAGGAGCGTCTGGCCTTCTGCCAGCGGCGCGAAGTCGGTCTGCCCGGTGCCGAGGAAGAGCTCCGGGGCGCCGCGGTTGGCCGGCCGGCAGATGTCGGGCGGGGCGCTCGCCCATGTCGTCTCGTAGGGCTCCAGCTGGTCGAACGCGACTTCCTCGCTGATGCAGCGTCCCGCGGCGCAGGTCTGCGGCGCGGCGCAGGTGGGGGCGGGCGGACCCCCGCCGGGCGCGGTGAAGGTCACGCAGCGCGTCTCGAGCTGCATGCGGAGCAGCCGCTTGCCCTCGGCGAAGAGCTTGGTCGCGGCGCGCCGCACCACCACCTTGGTGCCGGCGCCGTCCCGCGTGGCCTGCTGCGACGTCATGGCCTCGACGGTGACCTCGGCACGCGCGCCGGTCGCGCCGGTGAGGATGACCTCCTTGGGCAGCGCCGTGGGCTTCAC
>JAYTBL010000184.1:0-5139 GCA_043736975.1 Polyangiaceae bacterium | reverse complement strand
TCTTCTCCGCCAAAACGCGGCGGAACGCGAGCACCCTCCCGAGAGAAAAACGCACGGGTTGTCTGTTGACGGCAAAGCGCCTCAGCGATTAGCCTAGCACCCAGCGCGGGGGACGTGTCCTCGCCAGCCAAAATCCAGGCGCTATGCCTCCGAAGACACCCCCTGCAAAGAAAACGCAGCAGCTCCCGATCCGAGCGAAGGTCGCTCCTGCGGCGCGGCCGATCGTGAGGGTCGAGCCGCCCCCGCCGAAGCCGGCCACGATCGAGGAGCGAACCGCAACGCTCGAAACCCGCCTGCAAAAAGCGGAACCTGGATTTCAGGCGAGCTACCGCGAAAACCTCGACATGTCGTGGATTTACCACGACTCCGCGCTCGAGGGCGTCGTCTACACCTTCCAGGAGCTGAAGACCGCGATCGACCCCATGAGCACGGTCGTCGCCGACTCCAGCCTCCAGCCGGTGTGCGAGGAGATCCGCCGTCACCGCGAGGCGCTCGACTACATCCGCGACTACGCGACGAAGAAGCGGATGCCGATCACCATCGACGTGGTGAAGAAGGTCTACCTCATCCTCCATCCGGAGGAGGGCGACATCAAGACGGTGAAGTACCGGAAGGACATTCCGCAGCACCGCCTCTACTTCCACGAGTACGCGCCGCCCGACAAGATCACCTACAAGGTGAGGCAGATCCTCGACTGGACGAACGATCCGGAGACGCGACGCACCCGCAGCGCCGTCCGCATCGCCGCTCGCGCACACTACGATCTCCTGCGCGTGTTCCCCTTCGCCACCGACAGCGGAAAGGTCGCTCGGCTGTTCATGAACCTCCTCCTCATGCGCAGCGGCTTCCCCCCGGCCATCGTCCACTCGACCGAGCGCCAGCGGTATTACGAGGCGCTCAAGGGCGCGAGCGCGGTCATGACCCAGATCGTCCACGAGTCGATCGAGAACAACCTCGCCTCGGTCGAGAAGCTGCTCGAGGCTCACGAGAGCAAGGGCTACGCCGTCAAGGTCTGACGCCGTTGCTGACGAAGCGGATCATCCCTTGCCTCGACGTGAAGGACGGTCGCGTCGTCAAGGGCGTGAACTTCGTGGATCTCCAGGACAAGGGTGATCCGGCACAGCACGCGCGCCGCTACGACCTCGAGGGGGCCGACGAGATCACGCTGCTCGACATCACTGCCACCACCGATGGCCGGCGCGCCATGCTCGATGTGATCTCGCGCACCGCCGACGAGACGTTCACGCCGCTCACAGTGGGCGGAGGCGTGCGGACCGAGGAGGACGTCGAGGCCCTGCTCGAGGCCGGCGCCGACAAGGTGAGCCTCAACTCCGCGGCGGTCACCGATCCCGAGCTGGTGCGGCGGTGCGCCGACCGCTGGGGCTCGCAGGCCATCGTGGTGGCCATGGATGTCCGCCGGACGGCGTCGAATTGGGAAGTCGTGACCCGGGGTGGTAGGACTCGCACGGGAATCTTCGCTCGCGAGTGGGCGGAACGGGTCGCTCGGCTGGGCGCCGGAGAGATCCTCCTGACGAGCATGGATCGCGACGGAACCCTCAGCGGATACGACCTCGAGCTGCTCCGCCTGATCGCGGATTCGGTGGGCGTTCCCGTGATCGCGTCGGGCGGCGCGGGGACGCTCGATCACCTGCGGGACGGCATCCTCCTCGGGCACGCCAGCGCCGTGCTCGCCGCCTCGATCTTCCACGACGGGACCTACCGCATCGGCGAGGCCAAGGATTTCCTCTCCGCGGCCGGCATCCCGATGCGGCCGGCGGTGGCGGCGTGAGCGCGCTCGAGTCATCGGTCACGCTCGAGGACGTCTTCGCGGTCGTCGAGGGCAAGCGCGTGCCGCTCGCCCCCGAGCTCGCAGGCTACCTCACCCTCGAGATCGCCGACGGCACCGAGGCCTCGGGCGGGGTCGTCGATCCGGCCGCCGTCTACATCAGCGAGGAGGGCACCGTCGCCCTGGTGCGGCCCAAGAAGGATGGCGCCACTGGCAACGCGGAGACCAGCGTCCGCGGCATCCTCGCGAAGCTCCTCGACGCGAGCGGCTCGGCGACGCCCGCGCTCTCCGCCTCCGCGAAGCGCAAGCCCGGCGCCGGGCTACCCGCGCTCGTCAGCGAGCTCGAGGCCGCTCTCATCCCCGTCAATCGCGCCGCCGGGCGCCGCGCGCTCGCGCGCCTCGCGCGCGAGGTCAAGCGCGTCACGCTCGGCGTCGGTCGCAACGCCTCCATGCCTCCGCCCTCGAAGGCGCCCGCTGGTCTGCGACCCGCGCCGGTGGTCAAGGAGTCGCCCGAGGACGTGATGAGCGGCCCCGACGCGCCGCCCGGCCCGCGCGCGAGCTTCACCGACGAGGCGCAGACCGCGAAGCGCACCAACCAGCTCCAGGAGCTCGCGGCGCAGATGAACGCGCCGGACGTCATCCTCCCGCCCGGCGCCGATGCGCCGAGGAAGCCCTTCGTGCCGAGCATGGGCCTGACGCCGCCTCCGCTGCCGGGGGAGCCGGCGAAGACCGCCGCGCAGGCCGCCTCGGAGGCCGAGACCGCGGTGCCGCCGGGCGTCTCGCCGGGACCGCCGCCGTTCGCCTCGTCGTACCCGCTGGCGCCCCCTCCCCCGCTGGTCGCGCCCCCTCCGCTCGCGGCGCCCCCGGCCGCGCGAGCCGCCGCCCGTGGTCCGGGCGCGCCCCTGCCGCCGCCGCCTGCGCGTCCTGCCGTGGGGCCGCCGCCGCGCGCGAAGGGCTCGGTCGGGCCGCCGGGCGCGCCGGAGCGCCGGGCAGAGAAGCTCTTCGAGGGCGACGAGGTCGACTCGCTGCTCTCCACGTTCGAGGTCTCGAACGTCGGCGAGAAGCAGCTGCGCAGCGATCTCAAGGCGATCGCGGGCCTCGACCCCACGCCTGCCCCGCCCGATGCGCGCACCCTCGCCGACCTCACCAAGGACGTCGGTAAGGACCTACCGAAAAGCCGCGATCGCGACGGCGACAGCGTCGAGGCCCTCCTCGCGCTCGCCGACACGAGCGGGCCGCTCGCGCCGCCGCTGCCCCCGCCCAACTTCGCGCGCAGCGGCGGCGACGACGCGGCGCTCCTGCCGCCCGCCTCGGTGGCGCAACCCGGCTCGCCGTTCGCGACCGCCGGGCGCGCGCTCCCCGAGACGCCCTCGCCGCTGCTCCCGATGAGCCCCGCGGGCACCGGGCACTCGCCGTTCGCGACCGCCGCCGTCGCGGATGCCATCGAGCCGCCGCCGCCCGTCAGGCGCCCGCCCACGCCGGCGCGATCGCAGAAGGCGACCGGGCCCGCCCCGCCGCCCACGTCGTCGCGCCGCGAGAAGCTCGACGCAACCCTCCAGGCCCGCAAGACGACGAGCACGAACTTCCGTCAGGCGCGCGCGCCGCGCACCGGGCTCGCGATGCTCGTCCTCACGCTGTTCGTGCTGGTGGCCGGCGGCATCGCAGTGTGGATGTTCAAGCCGGCCTTCTTCACCGGCAACAAGAAGCGGCCGCTCGCGAGCGCATCGGTCAGCGCGTCCGCCGCGTCGCCTCCCGCGCCGAAGTGCAAGGTGGCTCTGGTCGTCGCGGACGTCCCTGCCAACGCGGAGATCCTCCTCCGCATGGGCCCGGCACCGCTCGACGTCGACCGGATGCCGGTCGGCACGCGCCTCGAGTTCGTGGGCACCGCCGAGGGCTACGTCCCGCGCCGCGCCGTCATCAAGGCCGAGTCGCCGTGGGAGAAGACCAGCGACGGCAAGCCCCGCATCGACGTGCCGATCCAGCTCGATCCCTCGAAGGCCAAGCCGGGCGCGCTCGATCCGTGGCCCGCCGCGGAACCGGGCAGCCAGGTCGGAGGCTCGGGCTCGCCGGGCACCGTCCACGTCGTCTCCAACGTGCGCGGGGCCGAGATCTGGCTGCTCGCCGGCCTCGGCCCCGAGGCGCGCATCGAGCAACTCCGCTGCGACGCCGACATCGACGTGCTGCTCGCTGGCCCGCCCCAGCTCCGCAAGCGCCTGCACGTGTCGGAGAAGGACATCCAGGCCGCGACCCCCGACGCGCAGGGAAATCGCGTGGTCTCGGTCAGCGGAAAATCTCCGGCGCCCTGACCTGTTTCGTCGTCGTCAGCTGTCGACTTCGACAGGGCAGCTCCTCTATTCTCGGCGTCATGCAAGAGGAAACCTTCGCGCTCATCCAGGCCCTCGTCCCCATCGCTTGGGCGGACGGCGACTTCGCCGCCGCCGAGAAGGAGATGCTCGACGCGCTTCTCGAGGCCTACGAGGCGTCGCCCGAGGAGAAGGCGAAGCTCCAAGAGTACGCCAAGGAGAAGCGCACGCTCGACGACATCAATCTCCAGGATCTCTCGGCGGCGAGCCGGCGCGTGCTCCTCCAGCACGCGGTGCTCCTCAGCTTTGCGGACGGCGAGCAGCACGCGACGGAGTCGAAGCTGATCGGCGAGCTCGCGGTGAAGCTCAAGATCCCCGAGGACGAGGCCAAGGGCGTGATCACGGAAGCGGAAGCGCGCGCGCGGAAGAACTTGAAGCTGCTGTGACGAGCGGCTGCGCGATCGGTGCTAACGTCGCCGCGATGCGCGTCTTGATCGTCGAGGATTCGGATTCGATTTGCCGGATGATCCAGGCGCTCGTCGCCGCGCGTGGCTTCGAGGTGCGTAGCGCTGCGACCGGCGCGAAGGGCCTCGAGGAGGCCTTCGCGTGGGCGCCGCATGTGGTGCTGCTCGATATCAACCTGCCCGGCGCGTACGACGGCCTCCAGGTGTGCGCCAAGCTCCGCGAGACGCCGTCGACGAAGGCGACGCCCGTGATCATCATCAGCGCGATGAACGACGACGAGGTGAAGCGCCGCGCCGCCGCCGTCGGCGCGAACGCGTTCTACGACAAGCCGTTCAGCCCGCTCGCGCTCCTCAAGGAGATCGAGGCGCTCTCGAAGAAGAGCGAAGCGGCGATGAAGGCCTCCCGCCCCTCGTCCCCGGAGAGCTAAATGACCGGCCAGGATTCTGAGACAGAATCATGGCCGGTCATTTAGTTCTTACCCTGGTGGGGACTTCGTCCCCCTCATCGGCTTCGCCGACGAGCCTCCCCAACTCGCCTTCGGCGACCCGTGCTCACGCACGGACCAGACGTGAATCGCCGCCTTCG
>JAYTBL010000183.1:0-1966 GCA_043736975.1 Polyangiaceae bacterium | reverse complement strand
GAGCGCCAGGGCGGGGAGAATAAGTAGCGCGAGCGGCTTCATGGCCGAGTCTTCGGCCGCCGCCTTCATCGGTTGCGTGAAATCGCACACCGATCCTGGGAGGTGGGCCGGCAATCTCGGCGACGGGCCTCCGCGCCTTTACTCTCCCTTGATGATCTGCTGGACCCGTTGGTACGAGATGCCGAGCAGCTCGCCGATGTCGCGCACCGTCAACCCTTGCGCCACCAGCGCGGCGGTGAGCTTGCGCGTCTCGTCGTGCATCTCGCGCGCAGCGCGCTCGGTGCGCTCGCGGAGGAGGCGCAGCTCGCGAACGCGACCACCGACCGGGTGCTCGAGGACGATCGCAAAGGGCGCTGTCCGCGACACGCGATAGCGGGGAAGCGCGCCGCGCAGCCTGGCGCAGACCCGCGGTATGGTCCGTGCGCGAGCGACGCAGCCCGAGAGCCCCTTGACGCGCGCCGACCAGCGGCCGTCGTGATCGTCGTACGTGAGGAGGACGCGGTACGGTTTGCCAGAAATCCGCGAGGTTCGGGCGCTTTCGGCGGGCATCGACAGCGGTAGACTCGCGGGCCAGCCTTTGTGACGAAAAAAGCTAGGATGCTCGACGCATGCCGACGATCGCCATCGAAGGTCATAGATTCTATTACGAAGAGCAGGGCTCGGGCACGCCGCTGCTCCTGGTGCACGGGTGCGGTGGGCACACCGGGGTCTTCAAGGACCTGGTCTCGCGCCTCGCCACCTCGCACCGCGTCATCACCTACGACCGGCGGGGCTACGCGCAGAGCAAGGCGCCGCTGCCCGGCAAGAACGAGTATCTACGGCGCTCCGCCGCCGACGCCGCGGCGCTGCTGCGTGAGATCGGCGCCCCGCGGGCCATCGTCGTGGGCTGGAGCATGGGCGGGGTGATCGCGCTCGCGCTCGCCGTGCACCATCCCGAGGCGGTCTCGCGCGTCATCCTCTACGAGGCGCCGCTGCACGCGAAGAAGCACCTCGGCGTGAGGATGACGGGCGCGATGGGGGGCGCGCTCGGGCTCGGCAAGATCGGCTTCGAGCGTCGCGGCGCGAGGCGCTTTCTGCGCTATGCGCTGGGCCACGCCGACGGCGGCAGCGCCTTCGACGAGCTCGACGAGACCATGCGCGAGTCGATGCTCGCGAACGCGGCGACGGTGCTGGCCGAGGTCGAGGCGGGCGCGGGGGAGGAGCTGTCACGCCGCGAGCTCACCAGCCTCGCGGTGCCGATCGGGCAGGTGGTGGGCACGCGCTCCGCGCGCTTCCTGATGGACGCCGCGGAACGCAGCGCGAAGCTCTTCGCCGGCTCACGCACGGTGCGCGTGAGCGGCGGCGACCACGTGATGAACATCCTCCAGCCCGATCTCCTCACCTCCGCGATCCGCGAGCTGCTCGCGAGCTAGCCGTCTCCAGGGAGGAGGGGAGCGGGCCTCCTCCGGCCGCGTAGGGAGCAGCGGTAACGTCAGCCCGCAGCGACAACGGTAGCGGCACCGCCTGGGGACCCGCAGCGGAGCCGCGGACGTGAGAAAGGGTTCGTAGCCACCACTGTCGGTGGCGACGACTCGAGCGGGGCGGCGGTGCACGGAACGAGGCCAGCGCGCAGCGAGACCGCGTGCCGCGGGCGGAGGAGGCCCGCTCCCCTCCGCAGCCCCCCAACCTCGGAGCGCCGCTAGGGAGCGGCCGGCGAGAACTGCGTGAGCGACGGGGCGGCCTGCTGCTCCGCCGTGAAGCGGGTCTCGCCGGTCTTCACCGCCCAGGCGGCGGAGAACTTCGGCGTCTGCGGGGCGACGAGCGTGATGTCGTCGAAGAGGTGCCACGCACCCTGGATCCGCTCCGGCGTGATGTCGAGGATGACGAAGCCGCGGTGGCTCGGCTCCACGAACTTCACGTGCGGGTTCACCTTGCGTGCCTGATCGATGAGGCCCACGAAGAGCTCGGGGATCCCCGGCGAGCTGAT
>JAYTBL010000182.1:0-1966 GCA_043736975.1 Polyangiaceae bacterium | reverse complement strand
ACCCCGGTCGGCGGTTCCAGTGCGAGCGCAACTTCGCATAAGGCGCCTTCGGTCAACCCAGCACGAGCGGCGCTTGGCCAACCGAACCCGCTAAGTTTTCCTTCTCGCGCGGAGCGAGGACGTCTCGGGCGGCGGTCTCCTCGTCGTCTCGCGCGCCGGCCTGAAGGCGGGGACCGAGGTCACCGTCCGCTTCGCGCTCCCGCTCGACGGACGCGTCGTCGCGGAGTTCGCGATCATCAAGTGGCTACGCGCCACGCGCTCCGAGGAGGGCAAGGGCCTCAGCGCCATCGGCGTCGAGTTCACGAGCCTCTCCGCGGAGGCGCTGCGACAGATCGAGCGCTACGCGACCCTCATGGGCGACGGCTCCGAGGCCACGTTCGCGAAGTGAGCGCTCGCGAAGCAGCGACCGGATCGGGATCAGTGCCACACGATGTCCGCCATCACCGCCGCGTGATCCGAGACCTTGTCGGCGAGCGTCGAGCACGCGACGATCGCGAGCTCGGGCGAGGCGAGCACCCAGTCGAAGCGCACCAGCGGCAGCGTCGTCGAGTAGGTCGGCAGCTTCTCCTCCGGCCGCCACGCACGCAGCCCGAGCTCCGCGGCGAGCAGGCCGACGCCCTTCGTCGCGTCGCCGTAGCCCGTGTTCATGTCGCCCATCACCACCAGCGGACGGCCGGTCTGCGCCCGCCGCACCCCCAGCGCCGCGGCGAGCTCGAGGATCTGGGAGCGCCGCACGCCGGGCGCGAACGGCTCGAGATGCACGGAGACCACGTCGATGGCGCGGTTGCCGAGCGCCGGCGACTGAACCGTCGCCACCACGAAGCCCTTGTCGTGGCAGAGGCGCCGCGCGAACCGGCGGTCCTCGGCCCCTTCCAGCGGATGCCGCGAGAGCAGCGCGTGACCGTGCAGCATGCCGAAGCGCTCTCGCTCGCCGTGCGGCGCGTGGAGATGGAACGGCATCTCTGCGCCGCGCGCGATCCATTCGAAGTGGTCGACGTTCTTGCTGAAGGTGCACGCGCGATCGATCTCCTGGAGCGCGACCACCTCCGCCTCGGTCCGGCGCACGAGCGCCGCGATGGCGTCGAGGTTGCGGGCGAGGGTTCGTTTTCCCACGAGCGCCGCCGGCCACGGGCGACGCGCGCCGTGCGCCACGTTGAGCGTCATCACCCGGAGCGCATCACGACTGGCCATCTGCATCCGACCAGCGTGCGCAGCCGGGATGAATGCTCGCGATCCGCCGCGTGAATCGTGGGTGAAAATCAGCCCTGGTAGCGGGGCGGACGGCGCTCCATGAACGCCTGGAAGGCCTCGCCGAGATCGGCGGAAGCGAGGAACGCAGCGTTCCACACCGCGACGAAGCGGTTGGCCTCCGCGACCGTCGTGGTCTCGCCGAAGTCGAGCACGTGCTTGATGCCCTGGACCACCACCGCCGGGTTGTCGGCGACCTCGCGCGCCAGCTTGCGCGCGGCGGCGAGCAACGTGGCCTCGTCGTCGTAGAGGTCGTTGACGAGCCCGATGCGCAGCGCGCGCTCGCCGTCGATGTCGCGGCCGGTGAACGCGAGCTCGCGCGTGTGACCGTGACCGATGATGCGCGGGAGCCGCGCGAGGCTGCCCATGTCGGCGACGATCGCGACCTTCGCCTCGCGCACGCTGAAGAGCGCGCTGCGCGAGGCGAGCCGGATGTCGCACGCGGCCACGAGATCGACGCCGCCGCCGATGCATGGCCCCGCCACCGCGGCGATGACCGGCTTGCGACAGCGCTCGACGGCATCGAAGCCGCTCTGCATGTCGCCGATCAGATCCAGGAGGCGCGTGCGCTCCGCCGCGAGGTTCCCGGGCGCGACGTGGCCCATGAGCAGCGGGCCCATGGCCACCCCGGTCGCCGGTTCCAGTGCGAGCGCAATTTCGCATAAGACGCCTTCGGTCAACCCAGCACGAGCGGCGCTTGGCCAACCGAACCCGCTAA
>JAYTBL010000181.1:0-23281 GCA_043736975.1 Polyangiaceae bacterium | reverse complement strand
TGCTCGGCCACGACCTGAAGACCGGCGTGCGCGCCCGCGGCTACGAGCTCGAGAAGAAGACGGAGGGCGGCGCCGAACGCCTCAGCGCGAGCATGAGCACGTTCACGCCTTCCGGCGATCTCGCCATCGAGTACGGCCTCGACGATCGCGCGACCGACGCCACGGTATGGGCCTACACTGCGCCCGCGGTGCTCTCTCCCGCCGCCGCGGAGATCGCGCCGACCGCCGCGAAGGCCAAGGGCTCCCCCGAGGCGAAGAAGGAGGCCGACACCATCGGCAACGACCCGTTCGTCGCCGTGGCGCTCCGCCCCAAGCTCCCGAAGTGGGCCAACACGAAGCCGCGCGATCAGGTGATCGTGCTCGACGCGGGCCGCGCGATGTTCGGTGAGCGCTTCGCCCGCGCGAAGCGCCTCGCCGTGCAGATCACGCAGGAGATGGACCGCCGCGACCGCGTCACGGTGCTCGCCTGCGACGTCACCTGCAAGTCGCTGCCAGGCGGGTTCGCTGCGCCCGGCGCGCCGGCGGCGCACGATGTCGATGCGTTCCTCGCCACGCACACGCCGGACGGCGCCAGCGATCTCGTGGGCGCGGTGCGCGCAGCGGCCGCGGTCGCCGGTCACGACAAGGCGCGCGATCTTCGCGTCGTGGTGCTCAGCGACGGCGTCGCAACCGCGGGCTATCGCTCGAACGGTCGCATCGCGACCGAGGTCGGCGAGGCCATGAACGAAGGCCGCGCGGAGGTGGTGACGGTCCCGATCGGCGCCGACGCCGACGTCACGCTGCTCGGCGAGATCGCCCGCGGCGGCGGCGGCGTCGTGGTGCCCTACCAGCCGGGCCAGCGCCTCGAGGCGACGGCGCTCGAGGTGCTCAACGCCACGTATGGAACAACGCTGCGCGACGTCGAGGTCATCCTGCCGGCCGGCCTGCGCGACGTGGCTCCCGCCTCGCTCCCGCCGCTCCGGGCCGGCTCCGAGACCATCGTGACCGCGCGCCTCACCGGCGACGCCGTGAAGGGCGACATCATCCTCCGCGGCAAGGTCGGAGGTGACCCGTTCGAGGCGAAGTACCCGATCGACGTGAAGGCCACGAGCGAGGCCGGCAACGCCTTCGTGCCGCGCCTCTACGCGGCGGCGCGGATCGCCGACCGTGAGCGCGACGCCACCGACGCGCAGAAGTCCGAGCTGGTGGCGCTGTCGCGCCGCTTTGCGATGCCGTCGCGGTTCACGTCGCTTCTCGTCCTGGAGAGCGAGGCGATGTTCAAGGCGTTCGGGATCGAGCGCGCCGATCACGCGGCGCAGTGGACCGGCGAGGCGGTAGCCACCGGGTCGCTGGTCGCGACCATCACTGCCGGGGGCAAGGGGTCGATCGGCCACGCGGCGCGCGGCGACGTCGACAAGGCGGACCCGTTCGGCGCCGACGACCTCTCGGCGAGCGCGCTCAGCGAAGCGAAGAAGGACAGCTCCGAGTCTGCAGGCGCCGTCGGCCTCGGGCTATCGGGGCAGGGGATGGGCGGCGGCGGAAGCGGCAGTGGGTTCGGCAGCGGCGCGAGCGCCGGCCCGGGGCGCGCGTCCGCAGCGGCGCCGGCTCCTCCTCCCGCCGCGACCTTCACGCCGCAGCAGCAGGCCGATCGCCGCGCCTCTCCGGCGAAGCCGAAGGCGGTGGCGCCCGCGGACGGCGCGCCCGCGAACCGCGCCTCGATGGACGAGCTCTTGGCAGACATCCCCGCGCGCCGCCGCGGCGGCGGTCAGTTCATGCGCAAGGTCTTCGTGCGTCGCGCGGCGATCTCCTCGGACCCGACGCCTGCGGTGCCCGCCGACAAGATCGCGGCGGCGCGCAACGCGGTCCAGGCCGCGCCCGACGAGCGCGGCAAGCACAAGGAGCTCGCCAAGCTCCTCGCGCTCGGCGGCCAGCTCGACGAGCTCGGCGAGACGCTCGAGAAGTGGTCGACGCGCGATCCGCTCGATGCCGACGTCATCGTGGGCCGAGCCGACCTCGCTGCTCGGCGCGGCGACCGTGAGGGCTCGCTCCGCATCCTCGGCGGTGCGCTCGCGGCGAGCGCCATGGGCCGTGACGAGGCGTTCGTGCTCGCGACCACCATCGCGCGCAGCTACGAGCGGCTCGGCCGCTCCGAGGCTTGCGCGTTCCACGTGACCGCCGCGGAGATCCGCCCGACCGACACCGACGCGATGGCGCGCGCCGTCGCGTGTGAGCGTCGCCTCGGCCGCGGCAAGTCCGCGGACCGCTGGCTCGACACCATGAAGGAGCCGCAGCGGCTCGCCGTCACCAACGCCGCGGCGAAAGTGGACCCGGCGAAGACCGAAGCTACGAACGGCGACGTCGTCGTCAGCGCGACGTGGGACGGCGGCGCCGACCTCGACGTCGTGCTGCTCGACCCGGCTGGCCGCCGCGCCGGCGTCGCGACGCGCATGAAGGGCGCGCGCGTCGAGGGCGCGATGTCACGTGATCACGAGACGCTCGCGCTCGCCACGAACGAGTCGGGCTCCTTCGTCGTCGAGATGGTCCGCGCAGGGACTGGCGAGTCGGGCCGGGACATCCCGGTCTCCGGCAAGCTCAGCATCCGCGCCTTCGGTCAGTCGCAGACCGTCCCCTTCACCCTGACCGGCGCGCGCATCCAGGTGGGCCGCGTGGACACGCACTGGGAGACCCAGCTCGTGCCGGTCGATGACGGCTTCCAGCAGCAGCAAGACACGCGGCTGTTCGACCGCGGCGCCGCCGCGGGTGCGCTGGCGCGGGTCGGCGTGAGCCAGTGCGCCGCGAGCGGTCAGGTCGGTACCGGGCACGTGTCGGTGACGTTCGGCCCGTCGGGTCGAGTCTCCGAGGCCGTCGTCGACGACGCGGTCTTCTCGGGAACGCCCGCGGGTCGCTGCGTGATTTCCGCGTTCTTCAACGCCTCCGTCCCGTCGTTCAACGGCAGCCCGGTCCGCGTCGGCAAGAGCTTCACGATCGGCTCTCCGCCGCGCTGACCATCAGCTCGGCGTGGCAGCGTCAGCGCTGCGTGGCGTCGACGATCTTTGCGACTGCCTCGAGGGCCTCGATGACGCGCGCGCGCTCGCTCCGCGGCACCTTCTCCAGGAGCGAGCCGAACGCCGAGCTCGCGCCGGCGCCCACGGACTGGGCGGCACGGCGGCCACGAGGCGTGAGGCGAACGTCGGTCTGGCGCCCGTCATCGGAGCCCTTCTGGCGCGCGACGAGGGCGCCGCCAGGGCGCTTCGGGTCCGCGAGACCCGAGAGGTTGCGGCTCGCGGTCGAGGGATCGATGCCGAGAAGCGTGGCGAGGGTCGAGGTCGATACTGCGCCCTTCTCCGCGATGAGCTGCAACGTCTCTGCCTGCTGCGGGGTCACGTCGCCGGCGCGAGCGCGCTCACGCGCGACGCGGCCGAGACCGCGAGCAAGTGCGAGGAGAGCGCGTGCGAACCTGTCCTGGTCGGCCATGGGAAGGAGTCATGTACTCTACAACTCTTGGTTCCGCGTCAAGCGTCGAGTGAAGGAAACCCGCTTTTCAGCGGGCAAGACGGCGATATGTCGCGACCTTCTCGAAGCGCCGAGCGACGCTTTTTTTGCGAGCGCCGCGTTCTCCGCGCTTGCTCGACGCGGCGCGCGCGCCGTAGATCACGTCGCGGGTTGCACGTGGGCGGTTTGCGCTCTAGCGTGTCCGGGAACGCCAGCCCGCTGCCGGGCTTTGGAGTGACGCAGTGAACGAATCGATGTCAGCGCGAGCCAAACGTCCGGAGACCTGCCGGATGTTCGAGACCGAGCTCTTCGAGCGGTTCTCCCGGACCCACCCCGCTACCGTCTTCGTCGTATGGGTGCCGGTCCTGCTCGCGTGCCTCTACCGGAGCTGGTCGCGCGCCGTGCTGCCGGCGCTCTCGATCGTCGGCCTCGTCGCCGCAGGGCTCCTCCTGTGGACGCTCTGCGAGTACGTCCTGCATCGCTGGGTGTTCCACTGGATGGATGGCACCCCGCGCGGTCGGCGGATCCACTTCCTCCTCCACGGCGTGCACCACGACTTCCCCAACGACAAGGATCGTCTCGTGATGCCGCTCGGCGCGAGCCTGCCGCTCGGCGCGGTCTTCCTCGGAGCGTTCTATCTCTTCTTCGGGATGACGGTGACGGAGCCGCTCTTCGCCGGCATGGTCATCGGGTACCTCGTGTACGACGGCACGCACTATGCGGTGCACCACTTCAAGCAAACGACCCACGTGGGGCGCTTCATCAAGCGCCATCACATGCTTCACCATCACATGGACAACGACGGCGGCTTCGGCGTCTCCTCGCCGCTGTGGGACGTCGTCTTCCGGACGATGCCGAGCGTCAAGAAGCCCGCGGCACGCAGCGCCGCGGCCAGCGAGACGACGACGACCTAGCCCTCCCAGGCTCGCGATCGCTCAGCGCACGTGACCGGTCACCGGCGAGCCCTGTGGCGAGGCCACGACCGGCATCGGGACGTGGGCGACGGAGATCGCCATCACGCGCCCGTTGAGGATCGCGCCGGCCTGGGCGCCGACCACGAAGGCGGCGAGGGTGCCGATCAGCGCGATGGCGATGATGGCGGACTTGGTTGCCATTCTGCTTTGCATTTGGTCGACCTCCTCGAAGGTGCGCGATCCGCGAAGCAAGCGGGCAGGGAGCGAAGCGTAGTCAGAATCAGCGGATGGCGAAGGGCCATCGGCGAGTAGATGACCGTACTCTACGCTCGCGTGGCGCCACCGCTACGAGCGAATTGCCCCAATGGGCCGCTTTTTGTGTACGACTTAGCCACACCATTCCGTGCATAACCCCACCGTGCTAATCGTTTCTCGGGTCTCGCCAGAGGGCATGTGCCTTCGGCCAATGTTGTTAGTCTCGGAACCACTACCGCGATGAGTCAGGGGCAGAAGGCACCCAAGTCGTCGGACGACGGCGGTGCGGCGAAGAAGTCCGAGATCGGGACGATTCTCGCGAATCGTTACGAGGTCCTGCGTGAGCTGGGACGCGGCGGTATGGGCGTCGTCTACCTCTGCAAGGACGGCGTCACCCACGAGCGCGTCGCGCTGAAGCGACTCCGTCCTCCCGACGAAGCGAAGGCGACGCGCGCCGAGGAGAGCTGGTGGTTCCAGCAGGAAGCTCGCGCCGTCGCCGCGCTCGACCATCCTGCGATCGTGCGCGCGCGTGACTTCGGTACGCTGCACGACGGCTCGCCGTACCTCGTGATGGACGCGCTGCCCGGGCGCAGCGTCCACGAGTGGATGCACACCACCACCATGCCTTGGTCGGTGATCTGGGCGCTCGTCGATCAGTCGCTCGCCGGTCTCGGTCACGCGCACGCGCGGCACATCATCCATGGAGATCTCAAGCCGTCGAACGTGATGCTCGATCTCGCGTCGACCGGCCGCGGCCCGCGCGCGTACATCCTCGATCTCGGTCTCGCGTGGCTGCGCGACTCGCGTCACGACTCGCGGCTCGACGGCGCGCCGGAGCCCGAGCTCGCGGTGCATGCCGGCGCCGGCACGGTCGGCTGGGTCGCCCCCGAGCAGATCCGCAAGCAGGCCACGCTCGTCGGCCCCGCGACCGATCTCTACGCGCTCGGCTGCATCCTCTATCGCGTGCTCACCGGCAAGGAGGTCTTCGAAGGCACCGCGCAGGAGGTGCTGCGCGCGCACAAGCGCACGCCCGTGCCGGCGCCTGCGCTGCCCGAGGGCGTGCCGCCGGGCGTGGGCGCGTTCATCCAGCGGCTGCTCGGCAAGAAGCCGTGGCATCGCTTCGATCTCGCCGCCGATGCGCGCCGGGTCTGGGCGCAGTTCCGCCCGCGCCACGCGCCGACGCTCGAGGAGACCGTCGCGAGCGCGCCGGTGGCGCCGCCCGAGCCGTCGTCGACCCCCGACATGGGGCGTGCCGTTGCCGCCGCACGCGCGCTCGCACCCGGGCTGCTCTCCCTCCGTCCTTCGCCGATGGTGGCGCGCGAGCCCGAGCGCCAGGAGATGATGGACATCGTCCTGTCCGTCTGCGCCGGTCAGCCGCCGCAGCACCGGATGGTGGCGCTGATCGGCGAGGCCGGCGTTGGCAAGAGCCGCCTCGCGGAGTGGGTCTGCGAGCAGGTGCACGAGCGCGGGCTCATGTGGCCGCTGCGCGCGCGCTACGGGCGGACGCCATCGCCGCTCGATGGCCTCACTGGCGCAGTGAACTCGTTCTACGGTCTCCAGGGTGCCGACCGCGAGACCGTGGAGCAGACGCTCCTCGATCGCTGGGAGGTCGACAAGGGCGACAGCGAGGAGCTCTCGTGGGTCGCCGCGACCGCGGAGTGGCTTCGCCCCACGCCGCCCGGTACGGTGCCGCCCGTCGGCCCCACCGGCAAGCGCTTCGTCCTCGACACCCCGGAGCTCCGCTTCGCGGTCTCGCGCCGCGTCCTCGAGCGCATCGGGACCGATCGTCCGCTGATGATCTGGTTCGACGATCTCCACCTCACGAGCGCCAACACGTTCGAGATGCTCTCGCGCATGCGTCGCGACAGCCCGAAGCTGCGCCTCCTCATCGTCGCCACCGCGCGCAGCGAGTCGCTCGAGACCGACCTCGACGCCGCGGTCCGCATGGAGGCGCTCCGCGCCGACTGGGGCGGCAAGGTCGTCGAGATGAAGCCGCTCGGCGTCGAGGAGACCGAGGTCCTCCTCCGCGCCACGCTTCCCCTCCAGGATTCGGCGGTGCACGCCGCCGTCCAGCAGAGCCGAGGCAACCCGCTCTTCGCCCTGCAGCTGCTTCATGCGTGGGCCGGCGGCGGCTACCTCACGCTCGAGAACGGCAAGTACAAGGTGCCGGAAGAGGCGCTGCACGGCCGGGCCATCACCACCGCCGACCTCTGGGACGAGCGGCTCCGCGCAGTGCCCACCGACCTCCGGCTCGCCGCCTACGCGGCGGCGGCACTGGGCGATGACGTCCGCGGCGTGGTCCTCAAGGCGCTGCTCGCCGCGCTCGGCATGGACCCGCGCGACGCGATGGTGGCGCTCACGCGCGCGCAGATCCTCCTCGCCTCCGGCAACGATCAGTTCCGCTGGCCGCACGCGCTCCTCCAGGAGCACCTCCTCGGCCGTCTTCACGAGCGCAACGACGCACCGGCTATCTTCCGGCTCGCAGCGAACGCGCTCGCGAAGCATCCCGAGGTCGGCTCGCGGCGCATCATGAAGCACCGCGTGCGCAATCTCCTTCGCGCCGGGGACGACGACGTCGCGGCTCGCCTCATGTTCAGCTTCATCGAGGGTGCGTGGGCGCGCGGCCGCGATACCGCCGCCACGCTGAAGGACGTCGCGATGCTCGAGGGCCGGGTCACCGGCGTCGCTGCAGCCGAGTACGCCTACTGGCGCGCGGAGGCGCTCCGTCACATCGGCAAGCTCGAGGAGGCCCGCGAGCAGGGCGAGACCGCGCGTCGGGCGTTCGAGGCCGCCGGCGACAAGGCAAAGGAGTCGCATGCGCTGCGCCTGCTCGGTCACCTCGCGAGCGACGTGGGGGCCCCCGCGCAGGGTCGCCTTCAGGTCGCGCTCGCGATCTCCCGCTTCGAGGAGCTGAAGGACGACCGCGGCCTCGCCGCCGCCCTCGTGGTGCTCGGCGAGATCGACTACTTGCTCGGCGAGCATGCCCGCGCGCGCGAGGTCCTGCTCGAGGCCAGCCACCGCTGCGAGGCGGTCAAGGACATGCTCGGCGGCGCGCAGTGCTTCATCCTGCTCGCCATGATCGAGACCGCGGTCGGCGGCTACCGCCGCGCGCGGGATCTCCTCATCCACGCTCGGCAATCGTTCGACGCCATCGGCTACCGCCTCGGCATCGCGCAGTGCGACGTGGTCCTCGGCCATGCCGACCACCGGGCCGGCGAGATGGACGCGGGGCGCGCCCGGGCGCTCTCTGCGCGCGCCGCGTTCCGCGAGCTCATGAATCCTCGCGGCGAGGCGGCCTGCGAGCGCCTGCTCGCGCTCATCGCCATCGACACCGACGACTTCGCAGCCGGCGGTGCCCACGCCTCGGTGGCGGCGAAGATCTTCGAGCGCCTCCAGGATCCGTGGGGCGATCTCGAGGCCCGGCTGCTCCTCGCCCAGGTCGCCCTGGCGAAGGGAGACGCTCAGGCGAAGCAGCTGTGTCAGGAATGCGAAAAGATCGTCCTCGACGAGGCGGAGCCGCGCCAGCATCGCCACCTCACGCTCGCCTGGCTCGCGCAGACCGAGGACCGCTGGCAGGACGCTGCCACCGAGATCGAGCGCGCCCGTGCGTCGTTCGGGGACAAGGCGCGCTGTGGCGACCACACCCCGCAGCTCTTGAAGCGCCTGGTCACGATGAAATGGGAGGGGCCGGCGGCGGGGAAGGTGAAGATGTGGCTCGAGCTGGTCGATAACGCGAACCCCGACGAATCCGTCTCCTCGCGCTGGCCGATCTCGACCAGCGACGCGACCCCTCGCAGCTGACGTGGACCTGAGCGCCGGGCTTTGCTAGAACCGGCGCCACCATGACGACCCCGCAGGATTCGCCGCGACGCCGCAAGCAGAAGGCCCGTCGCACCAAGCAACTCATCGAGTGGCGCATCAAGAAGGCCATCGAAGGCGGCGCGACCGCACCGGCCAAGAACACCGAGAAGGCTGCCCCGAAGAAGGCTGCCGCATCCGTCGCAAAGAAGGCCCAGTAGGCCCGCGGCCAGGCTGAGGCCTAGCCACGCCCCGCGTACGTGCCGTAGACTGTCGGCAGCCGATGGATTCGTACGAGGTCACGCAGGCGGTGCTCAGTGTCGGCACGGTCTATCACGTGCGGAAACCCCGCACGGAGGCGACGCTCTTCACGATCCGCGGTGAGCTCATGACCACTGCCCCCAAGTACCACCTCGTGGAGGGGGACTCGGGGAAGGCGCTGGCTGACCTCACCGCAAACTTCATCAAGACGCGCTACGACATCAGCAGCGGTGGCAAGCTGATGGGCGCGCTCGTCTTCCCGGCCGTGGCGTTCAAGAAGACCCTCACCCTCACCGTCGGGGACGTCGAGTACACCGCGAACGGCGGCGTCTTCAAGGGCGTGTTCCAGTGCAAGGACGCCGCGGGCACCGTGGTCCTGGAGATCGCGAAGGAGCTGTCGTTCATCCGCGACACGTTCCTCCTCAAGACAGACGGGGCGCTGCCGCTGGAAGTGGGGCTGCTCTCTGCGGTCGCGATTCACTCGCGCTTTTACGACTACGTCTGAACCGCGTGATGACGTTGCGGGGTGCGCTGGCGGTCGCGCTGCTGCTGTTCGCCGCGTGCACCCAGAACGGCCGGCCCCCGGGCGCCGATGCCGCCGTTGTGAAGCCTGCGCGCTACCTCGCGCTCGGCGACTCGTTCACGGTCGGCACGGGCTCACCGCCCGGGCGCGCTTTTCCTGCACGCCTCGGCGATCGCTGGGCCGCGCAGGGCTGTCCGGTCGAGCTGCGGAACGTCGCGGTCAACGGCTACACCTCCGAAGACGTCATCGCGGAGGAGCTGCCGGTGTTGTCCGCGTTCCGCCCGACGTTCGTGACGGTGGCCATCGGCGCCAACGACATCGCGCAAGGCCGCGGGCTCGACGCGTATCGGGTCACCGTGCGGCGCATCCTGGATGCAACGATCGCCATCGGCGCGCGCGTCGTCGTGCTGCCGCAGCCCGACTGGTCCCGATCATCGAGCGCGGCCTCCTTCGGGACACCGGACTCGTTGAACGAGAGCATCACGCGCTTCAACGCTGCGCTCGCCGAGGAGGCGCGCGCGAAGGGCGCGCAGTGGGTCGACCTCGCGCCGCTCATGGCGAAACAGGCTTCGAGCGGCATGGTCGCGGGCGACGGGCTGCACCCTTCGGCCGACGCGTACGACGCGTGGGCCGCGGAGCTCGCGCGCGTCCTCCCCTCGCCGTGCGCGCGCTAGCGCCGCTTGGTACGGACGAACGCGGCCGTGGCGGGCACTGGCGTGGCGCGGCGCGGGGCCTTCGCGTAGCGCTGCCCGCCGAGCCTCTCGACGGGCACCACGCTCTGCGCGGGCACGGTGTTGCGCGCCTCGACCGCGGTCGCGGGGGTGGCCGCGGAGGCCTCACCGGAGAGCGCGCTGATCCCCAGCGCCACGACGCAGACCGCGAGGCATGCGCCGAGACCGAACTTCACCATGCGCGTGAAGCGCTCCCGGCGCTCCGCGACGTGCGGCTGGCGCTTCTCGTCGAGGATGGGATCGGCGGGCAGAACGATGCTCTCCCAGGTCATTCGGCCCGGTCCGAGGGCGGCGGCGCGCTCGAGGAGCTCGTGCGTCGAGATGGCCGACGGGTAGGGGAGGCGTGACGGCGGCGAGAGGTCGACGTCGATCGCGCCGCTCTCCGCGTTCATGATGGGAAGCGCCTCGCGAAGGGTGCTCTCACCGACGGCAACCGGAGCGTGCGCGGTGAACGCCTCGAAGGGGAGCGGTCTCGTCCCAACGGACAACTGCGACTTGACCAGATTTGTTCGAGGCAGGTCCACGGCGCGAGGTAGAGCAAGGTCTGCGCCACCACCATCCCCTGGGATTCCTTCACGATCGTGCGCGGTTCTGCGGTGGGTAGCGCGCCGCTCTGCCTCATCGCCCTGCGATGCGGTGGATCTGGAGACCCCCAGCTGCGGGCTCGTGCCCTGAGGGGTTTGCGCAGCTACCGCTCCCGCTCCGTCACTGCTTCTCGGCGTTGACCCACTCGGTGATCCCCTTGATGACGGGATCGGTGTCGGCCAGCGGCTTGATGGGGTGGTTCGGGTTGGCCTTCCCGGTCGGGTTCAGAATGAGGAGGCTCATCGCCTTGTTGGTGAAGTTGATCTGCGTGCGCGCGTTGGCGCACGCCGCGGCGGGATCGGTGGAGAAGACGCGGAGGTCCATCGCCGAGATCGCCGGGGTGATGGGCTCGGTGCCTACGTCCTTGCCGTGGCAGCCGAGGCATGAGCCCTTGCCGATGACGCCGCCGTCGAAAACGCCGCCGTCGTTCTGATCGTCCTCGGTGATGTCGATCTGCGTCTGCATCGCCGGGACGGCCTTGCTGTTCCAGAGGTCGAGCGCCGAGCATGCGCTGCTCGGCCCCTGGCCCGGCGAGGTCTCGATCTTCTTGAACGAGATCTTGAGCGAGCCGTTCGAGTCCCAGCCCGTGAGGATCATCTTCCCGGTGTAGAGATCGACGCTCGTGCCGGCGGGCACCGTCAGCTCTCCCTGGAAGCCGTTGACGCTCGGCTCCGCCTTCACCTTTCCATCACGCGGGAGCTTCACGAAGAACGGCGACTCGAGCTTGATGTTCGCGTTCTGCGGCGCAAAGATCCGCATCGCGGTGAGCGAGAGCGTCCCGTTGGTCCCGTCGTTTGCCAGGAACGTGATGCGCGCGCCGTCGAGCCCGCTCGCCACGATGTTCAGGTTCACGACGTTGAGGCCCGTGGCGACGGCGAAAGCGCCGGTGTTGGGCAAGGGCGGCGCGCCGATCTCGGCGGTGATCCACGAGGCGACGGCATCGTAGAGCTGCGGGTAGGACTTCAGCGCCGGACCGCTATGCGCGACCTGCGTGAGGATCGTGCTGTCACCGGTCTCCTGCGTCGCGGGGATGATGCCGGGATACTTCTTGGCCGAGAGGTACGGGTCGGGGTCGCCGAGCCAGTGCGGTGCGACCGCACCCTTCACATGGCAGCTGCCGTTCGCGCCGCCGCAGCGTACGAGCAGGTCCCTCTGCACGATGCGGAACAAGGGCTCCGCATCCACTGCGCCGCCCTCGCCGGTCGTCGTCCCCGGGTCGTCCGAGGAGCTGCTGCACGCCAGGAACACGAGGGCGCTGAACGCACCGACCACCGCGGCCGTGCCCGCAAAGACGGAGCCGGCGCGGAAATGCAAAGCCATCATTGACGGGGATCGTGCCGTGCGGCGACGACCGATGCAAGCGCGGCGCGCACCCGCGGCTCAGCGCTTGGCGCGGACCACGAACCTGGGGGCGGTGTGCTGGTCGAGGGTGCGCGCGGCACGCACCTGGTAGCCTCCCGCCGCGCTCGGATAATCGAGGTCCATCGTGGTGGCGCCGAGCGCGCCGGCGACGAGGAAGACCGCGACACCGATCATCGCCGCGCGCAGCAGATCGCCACGGCTCCACTGGAAGCACGACCACAACGCGAGCAGGCGACGCACGAAGAAGCCGAAGGCCGAGGTGCGCCGCGGCCCGTGCTCGCCGGCCGTCGCGCCGTAGACGATGTCGGCGGTGCCGTCCCAGAGGTCGCGCATCTCCTCGAGCGAGCGGCGGAAGCCGTGACGAACGTGCGCGAAGAAGACGCGGCGGCGGGTCGCGAAGTCGACGTCCGCAGCGGCCTCGGGGAGCGGGAAGGCGAGCGGCGTGACGCACTGCGGGTTCGAGCGGACGTCGTCGAAGAAGATCGGGAGGCTCGGTGGTCCGTTGTCCTCGGGCAGCTCGTTCGCGAAGACCGTGTCCGCGAACGCGAAGTCCTGCACCTGCACCTGGGCGCGGATCGAGACCGGCGGCGCCACCGGCGGGCGGGCGCGCTTCAGCGACACCGAGGTCGTCGGGTCGTCCTCCGAGTCCGGCTCGAGCGCCGAGGGGGAGAGCGGGCGCGGCATTCCTGAAGCTGCGCTCGCAAGCGGTGCGCCACCACGTAGAGGCGCGCGCGGCCGCCGCGCACCGCCGTTTCCACGGCGCATTGCGAGGTCGCGCACCTGATCTCGCGCACGCAATGCCCAGCGCTGGTGGTGTCCCGGTCATCCATCGCTGCCCACCACGCTCGAACAACCGCCCTATTCCCAGCTGCGATTGAATATCCGACACGGCACGCGCGCTGCTTCAGACGGCCCGTGAGGCCGAGCGTGCGCGACATCCTGCAGGTCGCGGGTGCTGCCGTGCTCGCCCTGCTGGCGTGCGCGTGCAGCTCGCCCGCCACGGACGCGATCGCGCGGACCAACGCGCTGTCGGCCTCGCTGCCAGCGGTCGGCACCAGCGATGATCTCGCGCCGAGGCCGCGCGCCGCTACGACGTCGAAGGAGACGCTCGGCGGTGAGGCGAGCGGACGCTGCCCGCGCAACATGGCGGCGATCGAGGGTCGATTCTGCATCGATCGCTACGAGGCGGGGCTCGTGGACGTCCTCGCGAACGGCGAGGAGCTAGCGCATTCGCCGTTCACGCCGCTCCTGGCGCAGCAGCGCGTACGGGCGGTGAGCGCGCCGAGCGTGTACCCGCAGGGATACATCAGCGCGGTCGAGGCGCAGCGCGCGTGCAGCGGAGCGGGCAAGCGCCTGTGCAAGGTCGCGGAGTGGAGCGCCGCGTGCCGCGGGCCCGAGGCGCGTGCGTGGGGCTACGGCGATCGCCGCGAGCCCGGGCGCTGCAACGATCAGGGCAAGAACCCCGTCCTCTCGCTCTACGGTCGTGGTCACTGGAACTGGGCGACGATGAACCGGCCCGACCTCAATCAGCTCGCCAGCACGCTCGCGAAGACCGGCGAGCACGAGGGCTGCACGAACGGCTACGGCGTTTACGACATGGTGGGGAACCTGCACGAGTGGGTCGCCGATCCTTCGGGCACGTTCTACGGCGGGTACTACCAGGACGTCGCGAGCGTCGGCCACGGCGAGGGCTGCGGCTACCAGACCACCGCCCACGAGGCGCGCTACCACGACTACTCGACAGGCTTCCGCTGCTGCGCAGAGATCGCGGGCGCCCCCGCCGAACGCTCGCCCAAGAGACCACGCTCGAAGCGCTAGATGTTTGGCCCTACATGTAGGCGAGCACTACGCTCCGGACATGCTGCAGCCAGGTCCGGTCGGGAGTCTTCGCTTCGTGCGTCGCAACGATCGCCGCGAGGTGCGGCGCGCGCTAGGAATCACCTGCCAGGTCGTTCGTGAGCGCGACTTCCGCCTCGTCGCCGAGCGGGCGCTCGACGTCTCGCCCGACGGCATGCTCGTGCAGACCGAGTCCGAGCTCGCGGTCGGCGAGAGCCTGATCGTCTCGTTCAAGGCCACGCAGCTCGGCCTGTGGTTCGACACCGAGGCGAGCGTCGCGCGCATCGTGAAGGGACGTCGTGACGGCGATCGGGGCGCCGGCATCGGCCTCTCCTTCTCGACGCTCGACCGCGTGAAGCGCCTCATTCTCCGCGGTCACCTGCGCCGCGTTCCTCCGCCCCTCCCGCGCCGCACGCAGCGCATCGATTGGTCTGCAACTGTCCGGAGCTTCAACCGATGAACCTCGTCACCGCGTTTCCGTCGTCGTCTGCCTTCGTCCCGCCCATGCGGGCCTCGCGACGCATCGCGACCCGGAGGGACGTGCTCCTGCCCTGTCAGGCGGTGCGGGAGAGCGACTTCAAGCTCATCTCGGATCGCACGCTCGACATCTCGGTGGACGGGCTGTTGCTTCCCGTCGACGAGCCGATCCTGACCGGCGAGACGCTCATCGTCTCCTTTCCGATCCCTGGGATGTGGATCGATGCCGAGTGTTCGGTCACGCGCGTCGTCCACGGCCGAAGGCCGGGCGACGACGGGCTGCTGGCGATCGGGGTGCTCTTCGACGTGATCTCACCCTCGGCCCGCGCCGCCCTCGCCGGGTTCCTCCACGGCAAGCCGCCGCCGCTGCCGCGACGTGGGCCGCTGGCGCGCCTTCGTCGCGGCGAGGACGGTCCGGCGCTCGCCGACCAGTCGATCATGAACCAGATGCTGGTGGGGCCGATGCCGCTCGCCTCGCTCGCCGACGTCGAGCAGGTCGAGGAGCCGGAGTCCAGCCGCGGCATCGATCCCGTGGGGATCCTGCGGGAGCTCGCGATGGCGTGGAAGCGTCTCGCGCTCGCCGACGAATGACGTACGCTGCCGTCCATGTCCGAGGACGGCAAGAAGCGCCTCAAGGATCTCGCGAAGCAGGTCCGTGAGAAGGTCGCGGTCACGGGGACCCCGCTGCTCAACCAGCGGGGGCTCGATCTCGTCGAGGATCTCGCGAAGGAGCTGACCGGGCCCGACGGGATGCCGGGCCTCAAGCTCTATCGCGACGGGCCTGCGAAGTTCCGGCTCGCGCGGCCGCAGCGCAACGCGGAGATCACGGTGGAGTGGGCGCGGGACATCGGCGCGCTCGGCCTCACCGCCGAGAAGCACGGCGAGCCCCGGACGTTCGTTCGCTACGTCTGGGACGAGGGCGAGGCGAAGTGGCGCAAGCTCGATGGCGGCGGTGAGATCTATGACGACATCACCACCGCGCTCGTCGAGTACCTGTACCCGGAGGCGAAGCCCTCAGCGTAGCGGCGGGATGATGCCCGTGGCGCTCGCCGAACCGGAGCAAGCGCAGTCTCCGTAGTCGGTCGTGTTGTCGATGGCGCTGCCGCCGCAGTCCGATCCCTCGCAGCCGCCGGGCTCGGGCGGGCATTCCTCGGGGTTGTCGCTGGGGCCCTCGCAGACCTCCTCGTCGCCGCTGCCGCTGCCGCTGCCACCACCGCTGGTGTTGTTGTCGCTGCCGCCGGTGTTCGAGCCGCCCGAGCTACCGGCCGTGCCGTCGCTGCCGCTGGGCGTTCCGTCGCTGCCGCTGGTGTTGGAGCCGCTGCTGCCGGATGTCCCGTCGCCGCCGCTCGTGGTGCCGCCGCCGCCGCCGGGGTTGCTATCGTCGCTGCCGCCGGTGTTGGACCCTCCGCCGGTGGAGGTGCTGCAGTCGCCGCTGCAGTTGCCGCCGCCGTCATCGCAGGTCCCGCCACCGCCGCCGCTGCCACTCGAACCGCTGCTCCCGCTGGAGCCGCCGTCCTTTTCGCAGCCCTGCTTGGGCGGAGGCGCGCCGTACGTCTTGATGCTGACGCCGCTGCTGGAGAGCGACGTCCCGCCCGCGCACGCCACCTTCGGCGATAGCCACCGCACGAGCTTGTCGGTGCGCGCGATGTATAGCTTGCTCGTTTGCATGCCGCGACCGGTGACGACGCCGACGATCTCGCCCTTGCCGTTGATGACCGCGCCGCCCGTGTCGAGCGTCTCGCTGGTCGACATCTCCGTCGTGTACGCGTGGGGGAACGTGCGGACGCTCCCGAGCGCGGCATCGACGAGCGTGAAGCTCTGACCGCGGTGCCGGACGCGCTTCGCCGCGCTCCCCGCGCTCTGCTTGCCGGTCGCGAGCTTCGGGTAAGCCGCGAGCTGGATCGGCTTGTCGAGGTAGATGACCGCGACGTCGTGCTTGCGCGGGTGCGACTTCAGGCTTCGGTACTCCATCCAGTCGTAGGTGAGCCCGCGCGTTCCGACCGCGGTCTTCTTTCCGTCAGCCGTGGAGACGAGCCACTTCGCCTTGCCCGCGACGAGATGCGCAGAGGTCAGCACCAGCTTCGGCGCGATGAGGACGCCCGCGCCCTCGCCGACCTTGTTGCCGACGCTGTCGTGGAGCGTGATGATGACGTTCGCCGACTCGAGGGCCGCGACGCCAGCGGCGGTGCTCTCCTCTGGCGACGAGCTCCCGCACGCCGCGATGGCGCCGATCGACGCAACGAGGACGCCCACGCCTGCCATCCCGAGAGCTCGCTTCATCATGCGTGGAGCGAGTGCACGGTCGGGGCCAACACACGCAGGCGGGATTTCTCGCGATCTCCACGCCGCTTGTCGCTGCCGGCGCGAGCAGTTGCTGCGTGCGGCAGACCTCACGCTGGATCCAGATTTCTCCTCCGGTGCGAGCAGGTGCCTGGGGCCTGCCGAACGCCTGGATTATGAGGCGATGGTACAAGTGCAGTGGCAGCGCGCAGCGCCGCTCTGATCACGGCAGATTTCGGAGACGCCGCATTCCTCGGGAGCGTGGCGCCCTTCCTGCACTCCGCTCGCCTCATGGTGAAGGCTCTCGCGGCATCGGCGTTCGCGCTCGGGTTGGTCTGCTTCGGGGGTCTCGCCACGGTCGCCTGCTCTCCTGATGGCGAGAGCACGTTCTCGGAGGAGCTGCCGAAGCCGCTCATCGAGCCGGGGCCCATCAGCGATCTCGTCCCGGCCGATGCCGGCGCGAGCGACGGCGGAGGCGAGGCCGGTCCGGCGTCGTGCCCGCCCGCCATCCCAGCTTCCTATTCGCCAACCTGGAACGCGCCCATCAAGAAGGCGGCATGCACCGCGGACGAGCTCAAGGGGTACTACGACGCGTGCCTCGCGAAGGCCGCGCAGACCGAGGGCGACGGCACCTGCAAGAAGTTCAAGACCGATCATGCCGACTGCGGCGCGTGCGCCGAGCCCGACGACGGTAGCGGCCCCATCCAGTGGCACGTGGGCCGGAAGTTCTACACGCTGAACGTGGCGGGCTGCATCGCCGTCGCGCAGGACGCTCCCGAGGCCGGCAAGTGTGGCGACGCCTACAACGCCGCGGTCGAGTGCTCACGCGAGTCGTGCGAGTCGTGCTTCGCGATCGGCGGCACCTTCAGCCAGTTCCGCGACTGCCAGAAGTCCGTGCAGGGTACCGGCATCTGCAAGAGCTACGAGGCTACGCAGGCGGCGACGTGCACGGGCTACAAGAACCCGGGCTCGCCGGCGCTGGCCTGCTTCGACAGCGGGACCGAAGCCCAAGAGGTCCACTTCAGCCGCGTGGTCGGGCTGCTCTGCGGTCCCCCCTGAGCCGTCACCAGTCGATGATGGCCGCGCCCCACGTGAAGCCAGACCCGAAGGCGCAGCACGCGACCTTCATGCCCCGCTTCAACTTGCCGCTCTCCACGGCCTCGGCGAGGAGGATGGGGATAGTGGCGGCGGTGGTGTTTCCGTAGCGCTGGATGTTGTGGACGATCTTCTCGTCCGGGATGGCGAGCGCGTTCTGGATGTACTGGTTGATCCGCAGGTTCGCCTGGTGAAAGCAAAAGAGATCGATGTCCTGACCGCTGATGTCGTTCAAGATGCAGACCTCCATGAGGACCGTCATCATGCGCTCGACCGCGTTCTTGAAGACGAGCTTGCCCTCCATCTGCGCGAACATCATCTCGGGGGTGACCTGACCGACGCCCTCGGCGTTGGCGGGGATGAAGGGGCGCTTGCGGATGTCCCAGACGCGCTGGGCGAGGACGTCGGCGAAGCGGCCGTCGGCACCGAGCTTCCAGTTGCGGATGCCGCGATCCTCCTCGGTGGCGCTGACCACCACCGCGCCCGCGCCGTCGCCGAAGAGGGAGGCCACGCTGCGGCCCCGGGTCGAGAGGTCGAGCGCGGCGGAGTGCACCTCCGCGCCGACCACGAGGATGTGCTTCGCGGCGCCGGACTTCACCATCGAGGAGGCGGTGCCCAGCGAGTAGAGGAAGCCGCTGCACTGGTTGCGGACGTCGAGCGCGGGGACGAACTTCGCGTTCGGCCCTTCGCAGAGCCCGAGCTTCTTCTGCATGTACACGCCCGAGCCGGGAAAGCAGTGCTCTGGCGAGAGCGTCGCGAAGATGATCATGTCGAGATCGGTCTTGTCGATCCCGGCGCTGGCGATGGCCTTCTCCGCGGCGAACGCGCCGAGGTCGGCCGAGCCGACGCCCTCCTCGGCGAAGCGCCGCTCCACGATGCCGGTGCGCTGCACGATCCATTCGTTCGTCGTGTCGATGCCGTACTGCGTCCGCAGATCGTCGTTCGTCACGACGCGAGGGGGGACGTAGAAACCGGTACCCGAGATGTATGCGTTGGGCACGAGAGCTGACCTCCGAGAACTTCAGAAGGCTACCCGGCCGCCGCGCGACAATTGCCACGATTCTGCCACGACGCCGACGCGGCGCTGGAACCTTGGCCCCGCCAGCTGGCGCGCTCGTGGCTCAGCGGCGATGTGCGTGACGCCCTGCGGCAGCCTGAAACCACGATGCGCACGGCCAAGCTTCGCTGGCCGCGGGTTTGCTTGAGGCAGTCCCATGCTTCGTTGCGTGATCCTCGGGGTCTCGATGGCTGTGCTCGCGGCGTGCTCTTCTTCGGGAGGAGATGCGCCGGCCGGCGGCGCCGCGGACGCGCGCGTCGGTGAAATTCGTGGCGTGGACGTCTGGAGAGATGGGCTCGTCCTGACCGGGAGCGTGACCATCGCTCCGGGCGCGGACGTCGAGATCGCGCGCGGCGCGACCATCACCTGCGCGCCGGGCGCGACGCTGTTCATCGCGGGAAATCTCCATGCGCGCGCCGCCAGCGCTCACGCGAAGATCACCTGCGAGCGCTGGTCAGGCCTGGTGGTGAGCGCCGGCGGCCGGCTCGATCTCGAGGGCGTCGAGCTCGAGAACGCAACGATCGGCCTGGGCATGGCCGCCGGCGCCGGCGCGTCGAGCTTCACGGAGGGCGCGATCGTCAATTCTCTGAAGCCGCTGACGCTCGCGCCCGGGACCAAGCTGAGCATCGCGAGGTCGAAGCTCTCGACGCCGGTGAAGGTGGGCGCCGAGGACATCTCGATCTCGCAGATCGAAGGCACGCTCGTCGCGAGCCGCATCGACTACGACGCGAACGGTAACGAGGGAATCTCGGTGAAGAAGGGCGGCGAGCTCGATCTCCAGGACTCGACATTCCACGGAAAGAACGCCCAGGATCTGGTCTCCGCCTACGGCGCGAAGCACCTCAGGATCGCGTACTCGACGTTCCTCGGCGCGCACTGCGGGCTGCACGTGCAGCCGTCGGACTCGTTCGAGATCGACCACGTCACCAGCGACTCCAACATCTACGGCATGACCATCTACGGCTCGGGCGACGGTCCGAACACGGTGAAGGCGTCGAACTTCACCGGCTCGGCGGCGTGGCTCGACTTCCAGGGCGACAACGGCGCGATCACGTTCGATGGGGTCTACACGAGCGGCAGCGAGGTCCTTACCGGGGGCCCGGTCCCGAAGGTCGCGAACAACGCCACGAGCCCCATCAGCGACGCGAAGCCGCGCTGAACGACGGCTATTTTGGCCCTTCCACCTTGGCCCGTTAGGGTTGGGGCCAGTGGAGGTGGATGTGCGTAGCCTCGCCGCGGAGTTCCCCAACGACAATCATGTGCTGCACGGCGGCGCGCGCTGGGTGTGCCTCGAAGTGACGGGGCCGCCCGTCGCCATCGCGCCCACGCCGGTCCTCACCGAGGCAATCCCCGCGGCGCGCATCAGCGGCATCGTCGGGCTTGGCGAGACCTCGCGCGACGATCTCGACGAGGACGAGGAGCCGATCGTCGTCGAGGAGCTGCCGCCGCTCCCCGAGACGGCAACGCTCGAAGGGATCGCCCCGGCGCTCGAGCTCGAGCTCGAGCTCGACCTCACTGGGCTAACGCCGCCCACGGCGATCGCGCCACCGCCGCCCGACGACCCGTGGGTGGTGTTCGTCTCCACGCTCGCGGACGCTGCCATCGGCGCGGGCTCGCCCCACGTCGCGAGCGTGCTGCCTGCGCTGCTCGTCGAGGGCCTGCTGCCGCCGCTGCCTGCCGACGTGCTGAAGGCGCTCGCCGAGGCCAACGTGGTACGTGGCGACGAGGTAGACCCTCTGTTCTTGGTCAAGACGCGCGCGTGGATCGGGATCCTGCGCGGCACCAGCGACGACTTCGGCGCGTGCGGCAACGCGATGCTCGACGAGTGGGGGGCCGACCTCCTGGCCCGTCTCCTCGGAGCGCCCTCGCGCGCCGAGGCCCTCAAGCGCGACCTCCGCTCGCGCGGCATCGCCGCCTTCGGCCTCGCCGCCTGATCCGCCTGCCTAACGGCCAAGGATCTTACGCAAGCGTGGGGCGATGTTCGCGATCGCGCCCGCGCCCTTCACCGCGCCCTCGAACTTCTTGTCCGAGGCGCGTCCGGCGGCGTCCGGCATCGCGAAGAGCGGGATGAACTGGCCCACGTAGCCGGCCGCGCTGAGGCGGTCGCGGTCCTCGTCGAGATCGAACTCGAGGAGCGTCAAGTCGGGGAACTCGCCGTCGAGCTCGCCCTTCGCCGCAGCCTTGTGGAACACCTGGCAGGGCTCGCACCACGTCGCGCCGACGTAGACGACGAGATCTCGCCCGTGGCTGTTCGCCTTCGCGCGCTCGTCACGTACGACGCGCGCCGCGTCGGGGCCGGCGCCGGCGTGCAAAATGCGGACGCCCCGCGCGAGGACAAGGGGGCCGGTCGTGCCGCCGGTCGCGCCCGAAGGTACGCCGGTCGGCGCGGCCGCGGGGGCCTCGGGCTTCGCGCGGTCCTCGGGACGCGCCGGCTCGGGCTCGGCCCGGCTGCACGCCGCGAGCATCACGCAGCCGAGGAGGAGAGCCGTGGGGCGCATCAGGCGGGCGGGACCTCGGACCAGCGGCTCGCGATGTCCTCCCAGGACGGCGTGACCTCGTCGGCCGAGGTGTGGAGCACGCGGATCCGCACGACCATCTTCTCCACCGCGGAGGTGTAGCCGTGCTTCTTGCCCTTCGAGAACATCGCCTCCATCCCCGGCAAGGGGAGGGGATAGCTGAAGCGAACGGTGTCCTTCTCGCGCGTGCGCCCGCCGCCGAGCCGCGCGCCGAGCATCTCGTGGCTCGGCTCGAGGCGACCCGACTGCCGATCCACGATCTCGACGCAGCGGAACGTGGAGTCGAGCCCGTAAATGCGGCGCTTCGTCCACACCTCCGCGGCGCGCCACGCCTTGCGCTCGCCGCCGGCGACCGTCTGCTCGTCGACGACGACGACCTCGATGCCCTCCGCGCTCCTCAGCGGCTCGGTGGCGCGGGGAAGGAGTGAGGGCGGGGAGGCCTCGCCGATCTTCAGGGTGCGAGCGAAGTCAGGGTCTCTCTCCCAGCGCTCGGAGGGCGGGGACATCCGGATCGTGGCAGGGGACGCCTCGCCCTCGATCTTGTGTGTCTTCGTTCCGACCGGCTCGCTGCGCCGCACCGGGGGTTTCTTCTCGACCATGGATTGCAGGGGATCTCCGAAGACATCCCCAGCTTACCACGGGTCAGAACTGGTGCGCTTCGGTCGAGTCCTCGAGCGCGAGGGTCGCCGACTTACCACCCGAGATCACCTCGGCCACGGTGTCGAAGTAGCCCGTGCCGACCTCGCGCTGGTGGCGGGTCGCCGTGTAGCCGTCCTTTTCCGCTGCGAACTCGGTCTGCTGGAACTCGGAGTAGGCCTTCATGCCCTCGGCCTGGTAACGGCGCGCGAGGTCGAACATGCCGTAGTTCAGCGCGTGGAAGCCCGCGAGGGTCACGAACTGGAACTTGTAGCCCATGGCGCCGAGCTCCTTCTGGAACCTCGCGATGGTCGCGTCGTCGAGGTTCTTCTTCCAGTTGAAGGACGGCGAGCAGTTGTACGCGAGCATCTTGTTCGGGAACTCCTTGCGCACGCCCTCGGCGAACTTCTTCGCGAGCACGAGGTCGGGAGTCGAGGTCTCGCACCACACGAGGTCGGCGTATGGCGCGTACGCGAGGCCGCGCGCGATGGCAGTGTCGACGCCCGCCTTCATCTTGAAGAAGCCCTCGCTGGTTCGCGAGTCCTTCTCGATGAACGGCCGATCGCGCTCGTCGATGTCGCTCGTGATGAGCTTGGCGCTGTCGGCGTCGGTGCGCGCGACGAGGATGGTCGGGACGTCCATGACGTCGGCGGCGAGGCGCGCCGCGGTGAGGGTGCGGATGAACTGGCTAGTGGGGACGAGGACCTTGCCGCCCATGTGGCCGCACTTCTTCTCGCTCGCGAGCTGGTCCTCGAAGTGAACCCCGGCGGCGCCCGCCTCGATCATGCCCTTCATGAGCTCGTACGCGTTGAGCGGGCCGCCGAAGCCCGCCTCGGCGTCGGCCATGATCGGCGCGAGCCAGTAGCGCTCGCGCTTGCCCTCGGCGTGCTCGATCTGATCGGCGCGCAGGAGCGCGGCGTTGATGCGGCGCACGACGGCGGGCACGCTGTCGGCCGGGTAGAGGCTCTGGTCCGGGTACATCTGGCCGGCGGTGTTGGCGTCGGCCGCGACCTGCCAGCCCGAGAGGTAGACGGCCTTGAGGCCGGCGCGGACCTGCTGGACCGCCATGTTGCCGGTGAGCGCGCCGAGCGCGTGCACGTAGTCCTCGGTGTGGAGCATCTCCCACAGGCGCCGCGCGCCGAGCGTCGCGACCGTGTGCTCGATCTTGAACGAGCCGCGGAGCTTCTCGACGTCGGCCTTGGAGTACGGTCGGACGATGCCGTCGAACCGCTTGGCGTGAAGGAGTGAAGTGTCCAGCGGATCGACGACGCGTGCTGCGCTCATGAAGGTTCTCCTGGGTCTGCGTTCGTGACGAGCTCGTAGGCGGGGACGGTGAGGAACTCCTCGAAGCGAGGAGCGAGCGAGAGCCGCTCGAAGAGGCCGCGGGCCTCCTGGAACTTGCCGCCCGAGAACGGCGCCATCTCCTCGGCCATGATGGCGCGGAAGCGGTCGGGCGAGACGACGGTGCCGTCGTCGAGCGGCGC
>JAYTBL010000180.1:0-5159 GCA_043736975.1 Polyangiaceae bacterium | reverse complement strand
GGACGAGGTGGCGCGGCTCCGCGCCGAGCTCGCCCGCGCCCGCGACGAGCCGGCGCGCTCACGCGATCAGTTTACTGCCCCGCGCGGACCGCAGCCCCTCTCTCTTCCCCGTCCCTCGCCCCTGCCGCGCAGCCTCGACGCCGCGCTCTACCCGAGCAACGAAGTTCCGACCGGCAGGCCGAGTGAATCCTCGCAGCAGGATGGCATGGGCCTCGACTTCGGTACGGTCTCGCGCCTCTCGCCTGCCGAGCTCGACAAGCTGCCCTACGGGCTCATCTGCGTGGACGCGCAGGGGCGCGTCGTCCACTACAACGACACCGAGTCGCGCCTGGCCAAGCTCCCCAAGGAGCGCGTGATCGGCCGAAACTTCTTCGGGGAGGTCGCCCCCTGCGCCCGCGTCCGCGAGTTCGAGGGCGAGTTCAAGGAGCTGGTCCGCGACCCGTCATCGATCCGCGTGCGCTCCTTCGACTTCATCTTCCGCTTCAACCACTCCGAGCAGCACGTCACGATCGTGATGACGCCCGCACGGCAGCGCGGGCTCTACAACATCGCGCTGCTTCGCCGTAGCGTCACTCCGAAGGGCTAGAGTGGTACCATGATGCGTTTGTCGCTTCTCGCCGCGCTCGCGCTCGTCGCCTGTAACCCGCAGCCGGCCGCGACCAAGGACAACACCCCGGTGATGTCTGCGCCCGCGGCTCCATCCCCCTCCGCTGTTCCACCCGCCTCCCCTTCCAAGCCCATGACCGGATCGATCTACGACTTCACCATCGACACCATCGACGGCACCGCCAAGCCGCTCACGGACTTCCGGGGCAAGGTGCTCCTCGTCGTCAACGTCGCCTCGGAGTGCGGCTACACCCCGCAGTACCAGGGCCTGCAGAAGCTCCACGCAGGCTACGAGGCGCGCGGCTTCAGCGTGGTCGGCTTTCCGTCGAACGACTTCGGCGGCCAGGAGCCGGGCTCGAACAAGGAGATCAAGGAGTTCTGCTCGACGAAGTTCCACGTGACCTTCCCGATGTTCGCGAAGATCCCGGTCAAGGGCCCGGCCAAGCACCCGCTCTACGCGATGCTCGTTCAGACCGCGCCCGCGGGCGAGGTGAAGTGGAACTTCAACAAGTTCCTGATCGGGAAGGACGGCAAGGTCCTCGCGCGCTTCGACTCCAACGTGACCCCGGAGTCCCCAGAGCTCGCCGCGGCCGTCGAGAAGGCGCTCGGCGGCTGAGCCGCTCTCGAAAACAAGACGCAACTGCGGGGCCATCCGGCCGGCAAGGGGGTCGTGGCATCCACCTCCCTGCTCCCCGACGACGCCGAGCGGCATCATGATGCCGCTCGGCGGCGACCGGATGCGCGCGCGGGTCAGCGGCATCCTGAAGGAGCTCGCGAGCAGCGGACGGCTGGCCGAGCTGATGAAGACCTACGGCGTCCGCTGACGCGCCTCGTCGACACGATACGATGCGCCGCGCCGCTGGCGACCGACGAAGACCACCGGGTTCCCGTCCTCGCGAACCGGCAGGAAGTGTCGAGCGGGCGCTCGCTCGGCCCGGAGTGAAGGAGCTTCTCCTCCGCGCAGGGGAGCCGCGCGATGGCGTCGGCAGGCTCGGTGGGGGCGCGGGCCACCCGCGGCGCGGGCGGCGGATCGGAGGCGACGAGCATCGGCGGCGCGTCGCGTGTGTCTAACGTGGACGCCGCGACCGGCGAGCTCTGGGGATGGCATGCCGACAGCGCGAGCGCGGTGGGGAGGAGGAGGGCGCGATGCGTCGGCTGCCGAGCCCTCAGACGGGAATGATGCCGTGGCGCTTCGCCGGGCGCTCCACCTTCTTGTGGCGCGCGAGCTCGAGTCCCATCGCGATCGTCTTGCGCGTGTCACGCGGGTCGATCACGTCGTCGATCAGCCCCCAGCCCGCGACCTTGTAGACGTCGATGTTCTTCTGGATCTGGTCGACGATCTGCTTCTTCACCTCGGGCGGCGGATCCATTCCGCCGAACAGCTTGCGGCCGGCGATGCCGACCATGCCCTCCGCGCCCATCACCGAGATCTCGCCGGTCGGCCAGGAGACGATGAGGTCCGGCTCGTAGGCGCGGCCGCACATCACGTAGTAACCAGCGCCGTACGCCTTGCGCACCACCACCGTAATCTTCGGCACGGTGGCCGCGCTCATCACGTGCATCAGCTTCGCGCCGTGGCGGATGATGCCCGCGTGCTCGACCTTCGAGCCGACCATGAAGCCGGGCACGTCCTGCAGGAAGATCAGCGGCACGTTGAAGGCGTCGCAGATCTGGATGAAGCGCGCGGCCTTGTCGGCGGAGTCGTTCTCCAGGATGCCGCCCAGCCAGTTCGGCTGGTTCGCGACGATTCCCACGCTCTTGCCGCCGATGCGCGCGAGGCACGTGATGACCGATCGCGCGAAGCGCGGCTTGATGTCGAGGATGTCGCCGTGGTCGACGATCGCGCGGATCAGCTTGTACATGTCGTACGGCTTGCGCGTCGACTCGGGGAGGAGATCGAGCAGCGACTCCTCGCGGCGGTCCACCGGATCGGTGACGGGGAGCTCGGGCGGGAGCTCGTCGCAGTTCGAGGGGAAGAAGGAGAGGTACTTCTTGCACGCCTCGACGCACGCCTGATCGGTCTCGTACTCGCCGTCGCCCACGCCGCTCACGTCGGAGTGGACCTTCGAGCCGCCGAGCTCCTGCTCCGCGATGTCCTGCCCGGTGACCGCCTTGACGAGCGCCGGCCCCGCGAGCGCGAGGCTGCCCACGCCCTTCATCATGGGGACGAAGTCGGCGAGGCCCGGGATGTACGCGGTGCCGGCGGCGCCGGGGCCGACCATGGCCGCGACCTGCGGGACGACGCCGCTCATGTGGACCTGCTCGCGGAAGAGGTGTCCCGAGCCGGCAAACAGCGAGATCATGTCGGGGTGGCTCGAGCCGGGATCGATCCGCGCGCCGCCCGAGTCGACGAACCACACGATCGGCCAGCGACCGCGCAACGCCATCTGGCGGAGACGCGTCACCTTCTCCTCGCCGGTGTAGCCGATGCTCCCGCCCTTCACCGTGAAGTCGTAGGCGGCGCAGCACACCATCCGGCCGTTCGACTTTCCGAACGCGGTGACCACCGCGTCGGCCACGGGCTTGTCGGTGCCGTCGGGCCCGGCTGCGAGGCCCATCTGCGTGCCGTGCGCGCCGAGCTCGAAGTAGACGCCGTCGTCGAAGAACAGCGCGAGGCGCTCACGCGCGGTGAGCTTGCCGCGCTCGTGCTGCCTCGCGATCTTCTCGGGACCGCCCATCTCGCGGATCTTCGCGCGTCGCGCCTCGAGATCCGCCACCAGCTCGCGCATGTTCATGGGCATCGGCCGAAATACTTCGCATACGAAACGTTTTTTCGCAAGGCCGCGGTCAGCGACCGGTCCACACGGGCGGGCGCTTCTCCAGGAAGGCCATCAGGCCCTCGCGTGCGTCGTCGGTGGTGAGGCACTCGCCCAGCTTGTCGCGCAGCATCGGCAGCGCCTTCTCGAGATCGAGGTCGTCCTGCGCGGCGAATGCACGGAGGCCGAGCGCCAGCGTGCTCGGGCTCTTCTTGCCGATCTCGTCGGTGACGGTGCGGACCGCGCCGTCGAGCTCGTCGGCGGGCACGACGCGGTTGAGGAGGCCGATCGCCAGCGCCTGATCGGCGGTGAGCTTCTGGCCGAAGAGCATCATCTCCAGCAGCTTCCGCCGCGGCACGAGGCGCGCGAGCACCGCCATGATCATCATGGGGAAGAGCCCGACGTTGATCTCCGGCGTCCCGAGCGCAGCGCCGGACTCGGCGACCGCGAACGTGGACGCGGCGACGAGGCCGAGGCCGCCGCCCATCGCCGCGCCGTTCACGCGCGCGACGATCGGCAGCTCGCTGCGCGTCATCGCGAGGAGGAGATCGGCGTAGTCGCCCTTCGGCGGCAGCACGGGCCCGTCGCCCGCGCCGCCGGTCATCTGCGCGAAGTCGCCGCCGGCGCAGAACGCCTTGCCCTCACCGGTGAGCACGAGGCTGCGCACGTCGCCCTCGGCGTGGGCGTCGGCGAACGCGTGAAGCAGCTCGTTGACCATCTGCGGGCCGATGGCGTTGCGGCGCTCGGGGTTGAAGAGCGTGACGGTGCGGACCGCGCCTTCGTCGGTGACGCGGAGCTTCCCGTACGACCGCGCCTCGGGCTTCGTCTTCGTCATCCCTTCTCGTCCTTCGCGGAGATCCCCGCGGTGGTGACCGGCTCGCCCACGTCGCGGCGGACGATCTGCTTCACGCGCTTGGCGACCTTGGTCATGATCCGCATCAGGTCGCGCATCTCCTGGACCGAGAGGCTCTCCAGCGCGCCCTTGAAGATCTCCATCGGCTCCACCGGGATCTCCTTGGCGAGCGTGTGCCCCTTCGCGGTCAGCTTGATGTGGACGACGCGGCGATCCTCCTTGGAGCGCTCGCGGAGCACCAGCCCCTCGCGCTCCATCCGGTCGATGATCCCGGTGACGGTGCTGTTCTGCGCGCGGATCTTGTCGGAGAGCTCGGAGAGCGAGAGGTCACCGACCTGCTCGAGGAGCTTCACCACCGTGAGCTGCGGCCCGGTCAGGTCGGCGCGCTTGGCCAGCTCCTTCGTGATGCGCCGGCTCTCCGTGTAGAGGTAGATGATGGCCTCGAGGACCTGATCGACGTCACTCTTGAGCTCGGGATTCAGGGGGGGCGGGGTCACGGAATACTCCAGCGCACGGATATTTAGTGTGCGAAATATCGACCGTTTCGACGCCGGCGTCAACGGGTTACCATCCGGACATGGCGGCAAGAGAAGCCCTCGTGACGCCCCGGCTCATCCTGGAGCCGATGACTCTCGAGCTGGTCGAGGCGGTGTTCCGTTCCGACCGCGATGCGCTCGAGCGGATCGCGGGCGCCAAGATCCCGGCAGCATGGCCGGGACGCGTGCTGGTGGAGCGCGCCTTCAGCGCGTCGCTCGAGGCCATCCGCAGCGATCCCGAGCGGCGGCTGTGGGGCGACTGTCTCATGGTCACGCGCAAGAGCGAGGAGCGCCTCGTGATCGGCAGCATCATCTTCCACGGACGCCCCGATGCCTCGGGGGTCGCGGAGATCGGCTACGGCGTGGAGGAGCGCTGGCAGGGCAAGGGCATCGCGAGCGAGGGGACCC
>JAYTBL010000179.1:0-1972 GCA_043736975.1 Polyangiaceae bacterium | reverse complement strand
ACCGCGCTGGATGGTACACAACAGGCCGCTTGGCGGCGCCTCGGTTTCGGCTCACGCTCCGCGCGCCGTGACCCGCGGGGGGGCTACTGCCGAGAGGTGCACGTGGTCGAGCAGCCGTCACCGCCGACCGTGTTGCCGTCGTCGCAGACCTCGCCGCCGTCGAGGATGCCGTCGCCGCAGCGTGGGACCGTGCAGTCCTTCCGGCATGCGGTCCCTGCCGCGAAGGCCTCGATCGTGATCGGCTCGGTCATGACGAGCTGCGAGCGAGCCAGGGTGTCGGTGACCCAGCCCCAGCTCGAGATCCCCTCGAGGAAGCGGGGCGTGACCACCACCTTCCACGCGCCGGGGAACGGGAACGCACCAAGGACTCCGCCGTCGCTGTTGCCCCCGAAGACCCAGCGGCCCGTCGCCGTACCGGGACCCGTGCTGAAGAACTCGGTCGCGTTGTCGTCCGAGACCTCGACCCCGACTCCGCCCGGGAGGCCGGTGACATCCATCTCGACCCGCGCCGAAGGCTGCGTCGTCCCGCTCGTGTCCTCATCGATCCCGTGCGTGAGCACGAGGCTCAGGCGCCCAGTGGCCGAGTCGACGTAGAGATAGATGCGGCTCTCCTCGGCCTCCTCGAAGCCCGTGTGCGAGCTCGCCGAGAAGAAATCGTAGAACGAGACCGCCGTCCGCGGGCGCACCAGCGGGTTGGTACCGAAGCGGACGCCCGATGGCTGCGTGACGAGAAACGCGGGGCGGTCGCCGTTGCCCGCACCGAGATCGCACGGCTCGCTTCCAGCGACCTTGCCGTCCCCGCAGACCGGCACCTTGCAGCTGTTGTCGCAGCCGTCGAGGTCGTTGCCGTTACCGTCATCGCACTCCTCGCGGCCCGACCACACGAAGCCGTCGCCGCAGCGCGCCTTGCGGCAGCCCGGGACGCAGTCGTTCGTGTCGAGCGAATCGCCGTCGTCGCACTCCTCGACGCCGGTGCGAAGGTAGCCGTCCCCGCAGAAGGCAATCACGCACGAGGAGAGACAGCCGTCGGTGTCGTCGGTGTTGCGGTCGTCGCAGGTCTCGGGCGGCTGCACCCGTCCGTCACCGCACGTCAGCGGCCCGCAGTTGCTCTTGCATGCGTCGCCGTCGTTGCGGTTGCCGTCGTCGCAGGTCTCCACTCCGACGTGCACGACGCCGTCACCGCAGCGCGCCTTCTGGCAGGCGGTCGTGCAGGAATCGATGGGCGTGACGTTACCGTCGTCGCAGCCCTCACCGGGATCGACCCTCCCGTTTCCGCACAGCAGAGGATCGCTCGGCGACGCCTGCGAGGCGTTGTCGAACAGCCCCGTCCGCGATCCGCACGCCGCGACCGCGACCATCCCCAGACAGGCGATGACGGAAGCGCGCGTACGCATCCGGACAGCGTACCTCGTGTTGTCAGCGTTCGAGCCTGGTCGATTGGCTTCGCGACCCGATCGCTCCCGACCGCGAGGAGCACGACGCCGTCCGCGGCGATCCCTTCCGGGCGCCGGACGAGTCGAAGACCTCGGAGCGCGATACCGGAGGCGTGGCCCCAGCGGCGCTCCCCTTGCAGGCTCCAACCTCGTGTGTAGAATCTTACACATGGCGACCAATTTGGCGATCGACGACAGCCTGCTCGAAGAGGCGCGCAGGGTCGGCGGACAGAAGACGAAGAAGGCTACCGTCACCGAGGCGCTCAACGAGTACATCGCCAGGCGCAAACAGCAGCGTGTCCTCGAGCTGTTCGGCATGATCGACGTGGATCCGGCCTACGACTACAAGGCTCAGCGGCGGCGCCGGTGAACGTTCTCGTCGACACGTCCGTCTGGTCGACCGCGCTTCGCCGCGCCGCGCCGCACCCTGGGCGGGAGGAAGCCGAGCTGAGAGAGCTGATTGCGGAGGGGCGCGTGGTCATGATCGGCGCGGTGCGCCAGGAGCTGTTGTCCGGGATCCGGACGGCGGAGCAGTTCAA
>JAYTBL010000178.1:0-5165 GCA_043736975.1 Polyangiaceae bacterium | reverse complement strand
GGAACGCGCGCCACTTGCCGTCCATGCGCGCCAGCGCGCGCTCGTGGAAGCGCTGCGCAGCGACCTTCTGCTCCTTCACGCCGTGCACGCGCGCATGCACGATCACGAGGACGCCGAAGGCCACCACCAGCCCGACCACGCCGAGCCAGGAGCCCGAGGGCAGGTGCGCGAACACGATCGCGACCAGCAGCGCGATCGCGCCCGCGAAGACCACGAGCCGCGCGGTCGCGATGAAGTTCGCCCGCGCCTCGAGGGCCGCCACCACTTCGGTGCGGGCCGCCAGCGCGGCCTCGTGGATCTCTCGAGGGGACTTCACGCGATCGCTCGTCTACCACGGGCCTGGCGCGACCGCTGGACTTCGCGCAGGATGCGCTCATCACGTCGACGACCTCGCAGATCGGGACGATCCTCGTCGGCAGCGTGCTGGCCGGGTGCCCTCCGTCGACCACTGCGGAGGTCACGCCGGCCGAGGCCGCCAGCCCGACGCCGAGCTGGCAGCCGCCGCCGCGCGAGGGCTGCCTGAGGAGCGGATCGCTCGAAGGGGTCGAGAGCGATCCGGCGTGCGTGGTGGCGAAGGCCGACGAGAGCCTGACGCGCGAGGCGATGAAGCAGCTGACCGTGGAGCTCAAGCCCGATCAGAGCTCGATCGTGGCGGGCGGCACGGTGCTGATGCGACTCGCGATCACGAACAAGAGCGCGAGCGAGGCGGAGATCGTGCTCAGCGCCCAGCCGGCCTCGGCGACGGCGCGCCCCGATTGGACGCGCCTCGCAGGCGTCCCGGAGCTGCGCCCGGGCGCGGCCGATGCCTATCGCATCATCATGCCGGTGCGCACCGTCGACGGGCACGAGCGCGGCGTCGACGGTCTGCCCACCACGCCGCAGGTGCCCGCGGCGGCGCGCCTCCTGCGGGTGCGCCTCAAGCCGGGCGCGAAGCTCACGCACACGTTCCCGTGGTGGGCGCTGCGCATCCCGGCGCCGATGCCGATCTTCTACGACGATGCGGGCCATCGCTTCGTCCCGAAGACCGCGCCCCTGCCGCTGCCTCCGGGTGAGTACGGCGTCGCGGTCGACCTCCCGCTTCTGGGGGTGTCCCCGGCAGAGTCGATCGCCGCGACGCGTATCCTCGTGGAGAAGATCGAGAGGCCCGATGGCGGGCGCGGGCGCTGAGCTCTCTTCAGCCGGTCTGGTAGAAGAGCTCCTCGCGGACGATCTTGTCGTTCTCGACGGTGAAGAGGCCGACCTCGTCCATCGTCATGCGCTTGCCGCTCGGCTTGTTGGTGATGTCGTAGACGAAGCGAACCGCGAAGCGATCGCCGTGCGGGTAAGGACCGAAGTGCTCGGCGCTCTGGTCGCGTCCTTCGCGAAGAGCTCCGTGAGGCACTGCCCTGTCGAAAGCGCGATGGGGATGCATCGCGCAGCGGTCAGGCCGCGCGGCGAACCTGGCAGGGTCGGCGCGTCGCCACCTTGGCCGAGGCCCGCGAGTGCGCGGCGGCGGCGACGGCGACGGCGAGGCCCGCCATGGAAAGACGCGTGGTCTCACCCGCGCGCAGGACGAGCTGCTGGCGGGCGAGCGAGGCGAGGGCGGTCTGCACCTCGCGAGCATCCTCACGGACGCTGGCGACGAGGGCTTCGAGGGTGGCGGGGCCACCTCTACGGGAGTGGCGGAGGAGGGCGCGGAGGACGGCGATCTCGGTGCTCATGGGAGCCATTATGTTCAGCACTGAACAGGTGTCCAACTAGTGCTGTCGATTTTTCCTAGATCCGCGGGATCACTGGAGATCCGATGTTCAGTATTCAGGGCTCGACGGCGAGCTGGTGGAACATGAACGAGAGCTCGTCGGCCAGCTCGTCGGCGAGCTTCGTGACCGGCTTGCCCGCGCCGTGGCCGGCCTTCGTCTCGACGCGGAGCAGGATCGGTCGCGCCGGATCCTTCTGCACGTCCTGCATGCGGGCCGCCATCTTGCGCGCGTGCATGGGATCGACGCGCGAGTCGCTCTCGGCGGTCGTGAAGAGCATCGCCGGGTAGCGCACCCCTTCGCGGACGCGGTGGTACGGCGAGTACGCGTAGAGGAACCGGAAGTCCTCGGCCTTCTCCGGATCGCCGTACTCGGGCACCCAGAGCTTCGCGATGCGGAAGCGGTGGTAGCGGACCATGTCCGTGAGCGGCACGAGCGAGAGGCCGGCGCGAAAGAGCTCCGGCCGCTGCGTGACGGCGGCGGCGACCAGCAGGCCGCCGTTCGAGCCGCCGATGATGCCGAGGCGATCCTCGCTCGTGATCTTCTCGCGCACCACCGTCTCGGCGCACGCGATGAAGTCGTCGAAGGTGTTCTGCTTGCGCTCGAGCATGCCGGCCTTGTGCCAGTCCTCGCCGAGCTCGCCGCCGCCGCGCAGGATCGCCGTGACCCACACCACGCCGCGGTTCACGCTCGCGAGCGCGCGCGCGCTGAAGCTCGGCGTCTGGTTCACGTTGAAGCCGCCGTAGCCGTAGAGCATCAACGGGTTCTTGCCGTCCCTGCGCATGCCCTTCTTCGCGATCACGAACATGGGCACCTTGGTGCCGTCCTTGGACGTCGCGTAGAGGCGCTCGACCTCGATGTCGGCGGCCGAGAACTTGGCGCCGACCTTCTCCCAGGGCTCGAGCTTCGCAGGCGGCGCGCCCGCCGCACGCGCGCGCAGGTCGAGACGGTGGATCTGCGCGGGTACGACGTAGGAGGTGAAGGAGACGAAGAGATCCTCGCCGTCGAACGCGCCGGTGACGCCGCCCGAGCCGATGCCCGGGAGCGCGATGGGGCCACGCGACTTGCCGTCGAAGCCGAAGCGCTCGATGCGCGTCGAGGCGTCGTGCATGTAGGTGGTGACGATCTCGCCCTTCAGGATCGCCACGTCGTCGAGGACGTCGGCCCCTTCGGGGATGATCTCCTTCCACTGCCCGCGCTCGACCTTGTCGTACTCGACGGCGTAGAGCTTGTAGCGCGGCGCGCCGTCGTTCGTCTGGATGTAGAGGCGGTCGTTGCGCGCCATGGGCTCGAAGACGGCGGGCGCGTCCTTCGCGACCGCGACCCAGCCGACCTGCGCGCCGGGATCGGTCCTGGTGAGGTCCTTGATCCAGACCTCGCTCTTGTCCCAGCCCATGTGCACGCGGATGACCAGCCAGCGGCCGTCCGGGGAGACGGAGACGATCGGCGTATCGGCGCGGTCGCGGTTGTCGCCGAAGAGCAGCTTGTCGGTCTTCGGATCCTGGCCGAGGACGTGGAGGTAGATCTTGGCGAAGTATTTCTCGTCGCCGGGGGGCACGCTGCCCGCCTCCGGATAGCGCGAGTAGTAGAAGCTCTTGCCGTCGGGCATCCACGCCACCGAGGCGTGGCGCGTGTGTGCGATCCTGTCGCCGAGGTCCTTGCCGGTGCCGACGTCACGGACGTACAGCGTGCTCTCCTCGCTGCCGGCGTCGCTGCGGCCCCAGGCGAGGAGCCCGCCGTCGCGCGAGGCGTGCCACCAGTCGAGCGCGGTGGTGCCGTCCTCGGAGAGCGTGGAGGCATCGAGCAGGACGCGGTCCTTGCCGCCGAGGCCGTCGCGCACCAGGAGCTGGGGCTGGTTCTGCGCGCCCTCGCGCTTGGTGTGGAAGTAGCGCTGCCCGCCGGCGCGCGTGGTGCGGATGGCGGGCGCGCTGACGTAGCCGATCTGGAGGAGATCCTTGATCTGCGTGCGCAGCGCCTCGCGACCGGGCAGCACATCGAGCAGCTTGCGCGTGTGCGCGTTCTCCTCGTCGGTCCACGCACGGACGTCCGCGGCATCGCCGTTCTCCAGCCAGCGGTAGGGATCGGCGACGCGCGTGCCGTGGAGGGTCTCCACGAGATCGATCTTCTTGGTCAGGGGACTGTCGGCGCCGCCGCGCGGCGAGGCGGGCAGCGAGACGGTGACCGGCGGAACGTCGTAGACCTTCGCCTCGGCGCAGGAGAGCAGGAGCACCGCGGCCGCCGCGAACGAGAGAGCGCGCTTCATCAGCGGCGCAGCATAATGGCGTGGTAACGTCCGCGCTACGCGCGATGCGACCCCTCGTTCTCGTCTCCAACGACGACGGCTACCGCAGCTCTGGAATTCGTGCCCTGCGCGACGCTCTCGCGACCTGGGCCGACGTGGTCGTGGTCGCTCCCGAGACGGAGCAGAGCGCGACCAGCCATTCGCTGAGCTTGCATCGCCCGCTGCGGGTCCGCGCGGTCGAGGCGGGCACGTTCGCGATTGACGGTACGCCCGCGGACAGCGTGTACGTCGCGCTGCACGCGGGGACGCGCTTCCTGCCGCGCTGGCCGGACCTCGTGTGCTCGGGCATCAACCGCGGCCTGAACCTCGGGCAAGACGCGTTCTACTCCGGAACCATCGCGGCGGCGCGCGAGGGTGCGCTTCGCGGGATCCCGGCCATCGCGGCGAGCGCCCACGTGGACGCGGACCTCGCGCGGGTCGCGGAGCTCACGTCGAGGCTGGCGCGCGGCCTCTACGATCTGAAGGCGGGCGCGCTGGGCGCGGGCGCGAGGCCGGGCCCGTCGATGGTGCGCAACACGACGCTGCTGAACCTCAACGTGCCGCTCGAGTGGAACGGCGCGGTCAAGCAGGCGCGGCTCGGCGCGCGCATCTACGACGAGGTCATCGACTTCCGGACCGATCCGCGCGGCCGCGAGTACCTGTGGCTGGGCGGTCCGGGCGTGAGCCACGCGCGGGACGAGGGCACCGACACCGACGCCTACGACGACGGCTACGCGTCGGTCACGCCGCTGGTGCTGGACCTGACGAGCCCGGGCGACAGCGCGCTGGCCGAGAAGGTCATCGCCGCGGCGAAGGTCGACTGACGCCGCGCACGCTCGCATCCCGGGCGCCGATCGATTAGCTGTCGCCCCATGCTATCGGCCGAAACGCTCGCCTACGCGAAGAGCAAGATCCGCGACGTCCCCGACTTTCCGACGCCCGGGATCCTCTTCAAGGACATCACGCCGCTGCTCGCCGATCCGCGTGCGTTCCACATCGTTCTCGACTCGATCGCCGAGCGCTTCATCGGCGCGCACGTCGACGCGATCGTCGGCGTCGAGGCCCGCGGCTTCATCTTCGGCGGCGCGCTCGCGGCGCGCCTCAATGCCAGCTTCGTCCCCGCGCGCAAGCCGGGCAAGCTGCCCTCG
>JAYTBL010000177.1:0-5167 GCA_043736975.1 Polyangiaceae bacterium | reverse complement strand
CCCACGACGCGTAGCCCTTCTTCTGGAGGAAGGCGTTCATGCCGGCGGCGTCCGTCGGGACGCCGTCGACCGGGACGCCGCCGGAGTCTGCGCTGCCGCCGCTCGTCCCACTGGTCCCGCTGCTGCCGCTGGACCCGCTGCTGCCGCTGGACCCGCTGCCACCTCCTGGGCCGCTCGGAGCGGGGTCACTGCTGCACGCCACCGTCACGCTCGCAAGCCAGAGCGTCGCTGCAAATGCCATCGGACGAGTCATGCGAAGTCCTCCTGCCAAGGTCGCACGTCTACGCAGCTGGGTGGCGGCGGGTTTCGTTCGACTTCTCGCGGCGCGCAAGAAAGAGACGGCCGGATCCTTCAGGCGAGATAGCGAGCGACGAGCGGACCGTAGCGCGCGATCACCTCGGGTGCGATCTTGTCGCGACGCGTCCAGATCCCGAGCTGGAGGGCAGACTGACACGCGCAGGGCGCGAGCGGCGTCGCGGCCAGGGCGGTAATCGTCCGGCGAAGCACGGCGACTGCCTTCTCGGTGGCGATCTCGACGTGACCGATGATTTCGGCGAGCAGGGCCTGCTTGCTCGTGCCGGGAGGGTGCGGTCGCCAGCAATCGTAGTCGGTCGCGAACGCGACCAGCGCGCAGCACATCTCCGCCTCGCGCGCGAGGCGCGCCTCCGGAAACGCGGTCATGCCCACCACGTCGGCGCCCAGGGTCCGGTGCATGGTCGCCTCGGCGATGGTCGAGAACGCCGGACCTTCGATGCAGACGTAGGTCCCGCGCGGGTGGATCGGCCCGCCCGCCGCGGCGAGGATGGTGCTCCGGAGAGACGGACAGTAGGGCTCGGCCAGCTCGGCATGCACCGCGAGGCCGTCGTCGAAGAACGTCGGGACCCGCCGGTAGGTGCGATCGATGAGCTGGTCGACGAGCACCAGGTCGCGAGGCCGGATCTCTTCGCGAAGCGACCCGACGGCGCCGCTGACGAGAAGGTGCGTCACCCCGAGCTTCTTCATCGCGAAGATGTTCGCGCGATAGGGCACCTGCGAGGGCGAGAGCACGTGGCCTTCGCCGTGGCGTGCGAGCACCGCGATGTCGACGCCCTCCCACGAGAGAACCCGAATCGGGCCGCTCGGTCGCCCGAACGGGGTGTCGACGGCGTGCTCGGCCGACGCCGCCTCGGCCGCGGTGAAGAGCGCGTCGCCGAGGCCGGTGCCGCCGATGATCCCGAACATGCGCCCCGGTCTAGCAAGGATCTACGATCCGCGGCAGGCCTGGTCGTGACCGTGACCTGGATCGGCGCTCCATGCGTGGTGTCCCACCGGCCCGACCAGCTCCCGGCAACAACGCGGTTTCCGGCCATTAACGAACCCTGGAACCGCGCCAGGGGCGCGGCACGGGGCATGCAAAGGTAGGTACCTGTAGGATACTGCATCGCTCTCTGCTCGGAGATCCGCCCCCCATGACCTCGCGTGACGCCCCGCTTCGATTCCTCTCTCAGCTCGCCGAGTCCTCGTGCGCCCGCTGGACCACGATCGGCAACGAGGCCTTCTCCGGCGAGCTCGGTCTCACGACCGACAACAGCTGCTACCGCTTCCATCACGGGATGTTCGTGAGCCGCGCGAAGAGGCCGACGTGCTTCTTCGACGCGCCGAGGTCGATGCGCGGTCTCCTCCTCGTTGGCTTCCTCCACGAAGACGACGTCGCGGATCGCTGGAGCCTCTCCACGGTCTGGCGCGCCGGCTCGCACGCCGTGCTCTGGCGCATGGGCGGCACCGACGCCGCCTCCTTCGTCGTCACGTCGCCGACCGTCTCGTACCTGCTCGAGGCGCCGACGCCCAAGCCCGATCCCGACCCGAGCCCGTGGCTCGCCCGCCGCTCCCCTCCGCAGTCCGGCATCATGCAGCGCCGCAGCGCGCGCCCCCCGAGCCTCCGCATGCCGCTACCTCCGTCGATGACGCGCCTGCATCCCGCGGCATCGGTACCCAGCGACCGTTGACCCATTGACCGAACGGGCGAGGTGGCGGACGTTGCCTGCCCTCCCCGATGGTCCGGCCGGCATCCCTCCTCCTCTTGCTGCTATGCGCGGCGCTGATCGCGGCATGTCCGCCGGCGCCGGTCACGGCGGTGAAGCCGGCGCCTCCGCTCGCCGAGCCGAAGACACCGCTCGCTGCGCCGCGGGCGGACGGACGCCTGCCCACGCTCGCGACGCCGCTCGGCTACGCGCTCGCGCTCGACCTCGACCCGCGCACCACCTCGTTCACCGGGACGGTGCGCATCGACGTCGACGTGCCGGCGCCGACGTCGCACGTCGTGATGCACGCACGCGCCCTGACCATCACCGAGGCGCACGCCACGGTGGAGGGCCAGCCGCCGCTCCCGGCGAAGACCAGCGCGCGCCTCGCGCACGGCGCGCGCGAGAAGGACGAGCTGGTGGTCACCTTCGATGCGCCGCTACCCGCGGGGCGAGCGTCGCTGGTGCTCGCCTTCAGCGCGCCGTTCGGCGACGAGATGTCGGGCGCGTATCGCGCGTCCGAGGAGGGCCGCTGGTACGGGTTCACGCAGTTCGAGTCGACCGACGCGCGTCGCGCCTTCCCCTGCTTCGACGAGCCGGGGTTCAAGGTGCCGTTCGAAGTCGCGCTGACCGTCCCGAGGGGCATGATCGCGGTCGCGAACACGCCCGAGCTCGGGCACGAAGAGGCGGGCGCGAAGACGACGTTCCGCTTCGCGAAGACGCAGCCGCTCCCCACGTACCTGGTGGCCTTCGCGGTCGGCGAGCTCGAGATCCGCGAGCTGGCGCGCACCACGAAGCCACCGATGCGCCTCATCACCACCAAGGGCAAGTCAGCGCTCGGCGGGCTGGCGCTCGAGGCAGGGTCGGCGCTGATCGACGCGCTCGCCGGGTGGTTCGGCATCCCCTACCCGTACGAGAAGCTCGATCTGGTCGCGGTGCCGGAGCTCTCCGCGGGCGCGATGGAGAACGCCGGGCTCGTCACCTTCCGCGATCAGCTGCTGCTCGTCGATCCTGCGCGGGCCTCGGTCACCTCGCGCCGCCACCAGGCCACGGTGATCGCCCACGAGCTCGCGCACCAGTGGTTCGGCAACCTGGTCACGGCCGCGTGGTGGGACGATCTCTGGCTCAACGAGGGCTTCGCGAACTGGATGGAGACCCGCATCGTCGACCAGTGGCGGCCGGCGTGGGGCGTACGCAACGACGCGGTGCTGGCCCAACTCGCCGTGATGGATGTCGACGCGCTCGCGTCCGCGCGCGCGGTGCGGCAGCCGGTGGTGACCACCAGCGACGCCGACGAGGCGTTCGACGGGCTCACCTACGACAAGGGCGCGGCGGTGCTCGGCACCATCGAGCACTGGATCGGCGAGGAGACCTTCCGGCGCGCCATCCACGACTACCTCGCCAACAACGCGTTCAAGAGCGCGAGCGCGGCGACGCTCTTCGCCGCCCTCGATCGCGCGTCAGGCAAGGACGTCACGCAGATGGCGGCGACCTACCTCGATCGCCCGGGCGTCCCCGAGGTCTCCGCGCACCTCGAGTGTGATCCCGGCTCACGCTGGCACAGCGAGCTTCTCCAGGAGCCGTGGCGTCCGCTCGGCTCGAAGGTGCCCGAGGACGAGGAGCGCACCTGGGTGATCCCGGTCTGCGTCCTCGCGCAGGGCGAGAAGAAGCCGATCTGCGCGGACCTCACCCACGGCGCGCCGTCGCTGGTCGCCGGTCGCCGGTGCCCGGCGTGGGTTCATCCCAACGCTGACGCCAGCTACTACCGCTTCTCGATGCCCGAGCCCGAGCTCGTGAAGCTCGCCGGGGCCCGCGCCCAGCTCGACGTGCCGGCGCGGCTCACGCTGATGTCGAGCGCGTGGTCGGCGGTCCGCGGCGGCAAGGCCAAGCCGGGCCTCATGCTGAAGCTCCTCACGGCGTTCGACGACGAGACCTCGCGCCACGGCATCGAGGGTGTGGTGAGCCTCCTCGCGGTGCTCGATGCCGAGCTCGTCGAGGACGACGCGCGCGCGGCGTTCCGTCGCTTCGCGCTGGCGCGTCTCGCGAAGCGGAAGAAGGATCTCGGCTGGCTCCCGAAGAAGGAGGAGGCCGCGGCCAGCGGCGACGACGCCATCCTCCGCCACGACGTGCTGTGGGCGATGGGCGAGCTCGCCGCGGACGACGCGACGCTGCGCGAGGCCGATGAGCTCGCGGTTCGCTGGCTCACCGACCCCAGCAGCATCGACGCCGACACCGCGAGCGTCGCGGTCGGTCTCGCGAACCGGCGCGCCGGCGCGGAGCGCCTCAGCAAGCTGCTCGCCGTCGCGTCGGGCGGCAAGACGCGCGAGGATCGCCTGCTGGCGCTGCGATCGATCGGTGGCTTCGACGATCCCGCGCTGCTCGCTCGCGGCCTCGACGCGCTCCTCACCGACGACGTCCGCAGCTCCGACGTGAGCTACCTGATCGGCGCCGGATACGGCCGGCGCGCCTCGAAGCACGTCACCGAGGCGTGGGTCCGCCAGCACTGGGAGGACCTGCGGAAGAAGCTCCCGGGCTCGCTGGGCGCGGGGCTCGTCGCCGGCGCCGGCGCCGCCTGCACGAAGGCCGAGCTCGAGGATGCTACCGCCTTCTACACGCCGCGCGCCGCGCAGATCGAGGGCGCGCAGCGGCTGCTCGACCAGGAGCTCGAACAAGCCGCGCTGTGCGTGGCCCTCCGCGCGCGCGGGGCGTCGCTGCTGACGCGCGATCTGCTCAACGGCGACAAGAAGCCGACGACGAAGTAGCGCCCGTCATGCCTGCGTCTTCCAGAGGAGGTGCACGGCGCTCTCGCCGCGCCCCAGCGCGAGCGCCGTACCCCCGTCGGAGAGGTGCACGCGGCGCGTGGGCATGCCGTTGACGAACGTACCGTGCGTCGAGGCGAGATCGTAAGCCGACACCGCGCGCCCTTCGCGCAGGATGAGGATGTGGGTGCGCGACGTGTTCTCGTCGGTGATGCGCCGGAGCATCTCGGCGTGGCACTTCTCGGAGCGGCCGATCATCACGCCGCGCGAGATGTCATCCTCGGAGAGCGTGACCGTGGCCGAGCGCCCGCCGCGCGAGAGCGTGAGCTGGTAGCGACCGCCGGCCGCGAGGCGCCCGAGGTTCGGGGGCATGGCCTCGCCCACCATGACGAGCCTCGGCATCAGCGT
>JAYTBL010000176.1:0-5178 GCA_043736975.1 Polyangiaceae bacterium | reverse complement strand
CCCCGTGTTGCCCGAGAAAAAGCAGGTCCTCATCGTCGACGACGAGCCGAACCTGCGCAAGATCCTCGCTGCCCAGCTCTCGCGTGACGGTTACGAGGTCATGCTCGCGGAGGACGGAGAGCAGGGGCTCACGATGCTCCGCGAGAATCACATCGACCTCATCGTCACCGACCTGAAGATGCCCAAGGTCGACGGGATGACGCTCCTGCGCGAGGCGCTCCGCGAATCGCCGGATCTCCCGATCGTGATGATCACCGCCCACGGCACCGTGGACACTGCGGTCGAGGCGCTGAAGCTGGGCGCGTTCGACTACCTCACCAAGCCGTTCGACAAGGACGAGGTCCGCCAGGTCGTGGCGAAGGCGCTGAAGACCCGCGCGCTCGCCCAGGAAGAGGCGACCACCAGCGTGCCGTTCGCGCCGCCGGAGGCCGGGGCGCGCTTCGGCATCATCGGCGCCTCCGCGGGGCTGACCGATCTCTACGCGGTGCTCGAGCGCGTCGCCGACAGCCCCACCACCGTGCTCATCACGGGTGAGAGCGGCACCGGCAAGGAGCTGGTCGCGCGCGCGCTGCACGAGCACTCGACCCGCAAGGACAAGCCGTTCATCAAGGTGAACTGCGCGGCCATCCCCAAGGAGCTGATCGAGAGCGAGCTGTTCGGCTACGAGCGCGGCGCCTTCACCGGCGCGGTCTCGAGCAAGCCCGGGCGCTTCGAGCTCGCGAACGGCGGCACGCTCTTCCTCGACGAGGTCGGCGAGATCCCGGTCGAGATGCAGGTCAAGCTGCTGCGCTCGCTCCAGGAGAGCGAGTTCGAGCGCGTGGGCGGCATCAAGACCATCCACGTCGACGTGCGCCTCGTCGCGGCCACGAACCGCGATCTCAAGAAGCTCATCGCCGCGAACCTCTTTCGCGAGGATCTCTTCTATCGCCTGAATGTCGTCTCGATCCGCCTGCCCGCCCTGCGCGAGCGCGATACCGACATCCCGCTGCTCGTCGAGCACTTCCTCGCGAAGTTCAACGAGCGGCTGAAGAAGCAGGTCACGGGCGTCGAGCCCGAGGCGCTGGAGATCCTCTCGGCGTACACCTGGCCGGGCAACATCCGCGAGCTCGAGAACGTCATGGAGCGCTCGGTGCTCTTCTGCGATGCGCAGAAGCTCCGCGTCGAGGACCTGCCGGGCGAGCTGCGCGGGTTCAGCTCCAGCTCGGTGGCGCCGCCGCAGTCCGACCCCACCACCTCGGGCATGCCGCTCTCTCCCGAAGGTGGCCTGAAGGAGCACGTCAAGGTGGCGATGAGCCGCCTCGAGCGCGACCTCGTCAGCCGCGCCCTCAAGCAGACCGGCGGCAACGTCACGCACGCCGCGCGCCTCCTCAAGATCTCGCGCAAGGGCCTCCAGCTCAAGATGAAGGAGCTCGGGCTCCGCGAAGGACTCGGCGAGAAGGGCGAGTGAAGGCGTGGCTCGTTCCCCTGGCGATCCTGCTGGGCACGGCGCTCACCGCGTCCGGGTGCTCGTCGTGTCGCCATGCGCCGGACCCGAGCGCGGGCGCCGCGGACGGCAGCGCGGCCACCTCCGGCGCGATCGTGATCCGGCCCGCCTCGCAGGCTGGTGACTCGGGCGCGCCACGCCCCGGAATGGCGTGGGTCCCGCCGGGGACTCTGCGCGCGGGGACGCCCGCCGATCGTGCGCCGCGCGTCGCGGACGAGGAGCCCGCGGGCGCGCCCGTCGAGATGGGTGGATTCTACATCGACATGCTGCCTTTCCCCAACGAGCCGGGCGCCATCCCGACCTCGAACGTGACGCGCGACGAGGCCGAGCAGCTCTGCAGCGGCAAGGGCAAGCGCCTCTGCACCGAGCTCGAATGGGAGCGCGCATGCAAGGGCCCGGAGAACGCGTCGTACGAGTACGGCGATACCTACCGCGCCTCGGCGTGCGGCACCGGCGTCGCGCCCGAAGAGGCCGCGCATCGCCCGGCGGGAGAGCACGCGCTCTGCAAGAGCGGCTTCGGCGTCGCAGACATGCACGGCGGCGTCTGGGAATGGACCGACAGCCCGTGGGGCCGCGGCGCGAAGCAGCGCTCGCTCGGCGTGCTGCGCGGCGGTAACGCGGTGGCAGGTGAGCTCGTGGGGCGCTGCGCGAACGCCATCGGCCGGCCGACCGGCAAACGCCAGCCCACGATGGGCCTCCGCTGCTGCGCGGGCACGCGCAACGAGGCGCAGGTGCAGCTCACGGTGAAGGGCCTCCCCGGCTTCGAGAGCGTGGGCACGCCGGAAGACCTGCACGCGGTCTGGGAGCCGGTGCTGCGGCCGGTGCTCGGCACGGCCGCGAACCACTTCACGCGCGCGTGGAGGTGGTCGCCGGTGGCGAACGAGGAGCTGGTGATGATCCTCGGCTGCAACGTGGTGGGCCCGCCGACGTGCGCGCTGGCGGTGGGACGCACGCTGGACGGCGTCGCGGCGCTGGTCGGCTCGGCGGACGTGGGCCATGCGATGGCGCTCCCGGACGTGGCGCGCGTGGGCGATGCGCGGCACCTGCGGATCCGGGGGCTGGATCCGCAAGGGACGTTCGGGCGGGACATCACGTACGTCTACGGGCGGGTCCAGATCAGCGGCGTCTCGCGGCCCTGAGGGAGACGGCCCCCCGTCATCCGTTCGGGGGACGGCCCGGCGCCCAAACATCTTCGGAACCTTTCCGCGGGCGCCCTGTCATTCTCGGCGAGACGACGACGCGGAACCGCTGACAGGCCCTTGCAGAGGCCCTGAGCGCCACGTCGGCCCTCATCAACCCAGGAACCTCTCACGTGCGCTTCGTATGGCGCGCGCCCGAAAAGCCATGACCACCACCGCCTTCGCTCCCCGGTTCGACCTCTCCAACGTCTTTCTCCCCGCTCGCGTCGCGATCGCGGAGAAGACCTCGGCCGACGCGAGCGAGGATTGCTTCGCGCTCACGAAGAGCGGCCCGCCCGTCTCCGCGGACGAGGTCGAGTCGCACGTCGACGCGATCGAGGTGACGGTGCGCTGGGGTAGCCAGGTGCTGTCGGTCTCGCACCTCGAGCACGGTCAGAGCTTCTTCGTCGGTGACGGCTCGGACCTCGCGCTCCCCGAGGACATCCTCGGCGCGACCCGCGCGCCGATCGTCCTCGCCCGCGGTGACGGCGCGGTGGTGGTCGTCCCGCCGCGCGCTCGTGGCACGGTGTCGATGCGCGGGGTGCCCGAGAGCTTCGCCGGTCCCTCCGAGATCGCCCTCGCCCACGGAATGAACGTCGTCCTCGAGATCGGCGCGGTCCGCGCCGACGGCACGAGCGGCGAGCCCATCACGTTCGAGATCGGCACCGTGCGCGCCGGCAAGGTCGCCCCGGTCGGCTTCTTGGCGGCGCTCGCGGGCGGCGCCACGGGCTTCGTCGGTCTCTCGTTCCTCGGTCATGCGGCGATCGTCGCGTCGCTCGCGCTCTTCATGCCGAAGATGTCGCCCGACGACTCGGACGCGATCGACCGCGACCAGATGATGCTCATGCAGAAGTACCTGAGCGCCTCCGCCGAGCGTGAGACCGAGCAGATCAAGGAGACCGGCCCCTCGGACTCCACGTCGGGCGGCGGCAGCACGGGCGAGGCGCACAAGGACGAGTCCGGCGCGGCCGGCACCACCAAGCCGGTCACGACGGTGGGCCGCATGTCGGTCAAGGGCAACGACGCGCATGCCGCGCTCTCGCCCGCGCAGGAGCGCGCGATGGCGGCGGACTTCGGCATGATCGGCCTCATCGGCAGCGCGGCCATGGCCGACCCCAACGCGCCTTCCTCGAAGTGGGCGACCGAGCTCGCGGGCGACGCCCCCGACTCGCACAAGGGCAACATGTTCGCCCCGAACATCGGCGACGCCATGGGCTTCGGCCTCGGCCTCTCGGGCAACGGCGAGGGTGGCGGCGGCAACGGCCTCGGCGTCGGCCTCGACCGCGTCGGCACCGCGTGCGGCGGCGTAGGCTGCGGCGCCGGCGGCAAGGGCCCGTTCGGGATCGGCCCCGGCGACAAGGGCGGCATGGGCATCGGCCACGGCCCCGGCGGCGGCGGCCACGTCGTGAAGATGGCGCCGATCCGCACCATCGACATGACCACCAACGGTCGCCTCCCGGCGGATGTCATCCAGCGCATCGTCCGCCAGAACTTCGGTCGCTTCCGCCTCTGCTACGAGGCGGGCCTCCGCGCAAACCCGAGCCTCAGCGGCCGCGTGGCCACGAAGTTCGTCATCGGCCGCGACGGCGCGGTCAACCAGTCCTCCGACGCGGGCTCGGACTTGCCGGACCAGAACGTGGTCGCGTGCGTCGTGCGGAGCTTCAACGCGCTGTCCTTCCCGTCTCCCGAGGGTGGCATCGCGACCGTGACCTACCCCATCATCCTGACCCCCGGAGAGTGAGCCCCCCGCCTGGACAATGACGCGGAGCGGCGGCATGATTCGCCTCCCCCTAGAGGAGAGTTTCCATGGCCGATCAGGAGTTTCGTACCTTCGAGGAGTTCTGGCCCTTCTACGTCAAGGAGCACCAGAAGAAGGCGACGCGCATCCTGCACTTCATCGGCACCACCGGAGCGATGGCGTGCGTCGCCGGCGGTCTGCTGACGAAGCGCCGCTGGCTCCTCGCGGTGGCACCCGTCGCGGGCTACGGCCCGGCTTGGTTCAGCCACTTCTTCATCGAAGGGAACAAGCCGGCCAGCTTCAAGCACCCGCTCTGGTCGTTCCGTGCAGACCTCGTGATGTGGACGAAGATGGTCCGTTTCCAGATGGATGACGAGGTCGAGCGCGTCCTCCGCGAGGAGCGCGAGCAGGCCGACGCCGAACGCGCGACGAAGCAGGACGGCAGCGCGCAGGCTGGATCACCGAGCGACGTCGTGAACTGAGAGCCGAGAGCCGCGCAAGACTGACGCAAAAATAGGCCGTTTGGCGGCCCGTGCTACGCTCCACGGTAGCGATTTCCCGCCGGTGGGGAGGCAGAGGGTGAGCGAGGCGTCACGGGCCTCGGGTCGACGAGCCAATCAAGGCCGCGTCGGTACCGTGGTGAACGGCAAATGGACCATCGACGCCCGAATTGGCTCGGGCGGCATGGCCACTGTGTATGCCGCGACCCATCGCAACGGGCATCGCGCCGCGCTGAAGATGCTCCACACGCAGCTCTCGCGCGACGAGAGCACGCGCGG
>JAYTBL010000175.1:0-12018 GCA_043736975.1 Polyangiaceae bacterium | reverse complement strand
GCTTGCTCGCTCACATGTCGCTGGGTGCATTCGCCAAGTCACCTCTGACCCAAGGGGTCGCGCCCGACCCCATCTCCCGATCGCCGCTTACCCTGTCTTTCTCTGTCAAATGCGTGACATCCCGCTGCCGCCTCTCGTGACTTGGCGCGGCCCCGGGTTTGCACGAGCACCAGACACGACCCGCCCCGCGCAGTCCGCGCGGGAGCTGAGAGGACTAAGTACATGCGCCTCGGAACCCTCCGTCCCAACACCGCCGCCGCGATGAGCAGCATCTCCCCCCTGACGGTCCCCGAGAAGGTGCTCGATCAGGAAGAGATCACGGGCATCCGGCGCAACGGTATGACGCTCCGCCCCACCAGTCGCGGAAAGATCATCGGTCAGCACCCGACGATCAAGAGGGTCCTCGATACGATCGACCGCGTCGCGGGATCGATGTGCACCGTGCTCGTGACCGGGGAGTCCGGCACCGGCAAGGAGCTCGTCGTCGCGGCGCTCCACGACGCCAGCACGCGTCGCACCGGCCCGATGATCACCATCAACTGCGGCGCCATTCCCGTCGACCTCGTGGAGAGCGAGCTCTTCGGGCACGTGAAGGGCGCGTTCACCGGCGCGCAGGCCACGCGCCGCGGCCACGTCGCCAGCGCCGAGGGCGGAACGCTGTTCCTCGACGAGATCGGCGAGCTCCCGATGTCGGCGCAGGTCAAGCTGCTGCGCGTCCTGCAGCAGCGCGAGTACACGCCGGTCGGCGACTCGAAGTCGGTCAAGTGCGACGTCCGCATCGTCGCGGCCACCAACCGCGACCTCAAGGCCGAGGTCACCGCCGGGCGCTTCCGCGAGGATCTCTTCTACCGCCTCAACGTGATCCAGCTGAAGCTCCCCGCGCTCCGCGAGCGCGGCACCGACGTCCGCGTCCTGGCGAGCCACTTTTACCGTCAGTTCGTGACCGCGAGCGGTCGTGATGATCTCCGCGGCTTCTCCGGCGGCGCGCTCGCCGCCATCGAGGCGCATTCGTGGCCGGGCAACGTCCGCGCGCTCGAGAACGCCGTCGAGCGCAGCGTGCTCCTCGCGCGCGGCCCCTTCATCGAGGTCGAGGACATCCTCGGCAACGGCGCAGGCATCTCGATCACGATGGCCGCCGTCTCCGCGCCCGGTATACAGCCCTCGATCCGCCTCGACCCGCGCCGCGAGAGCGTCCACCTCGCGGCGACCCGCGTACCGCCGACCCGCGAGGCCGGCATCCCGACGCCGCGCGAGATCCTCGCGATGAGCCCGTCACGCCAGATGGGCGCCGTCACTCCGCGCCCCGCGGTCATGACGCCGCGCCCCGTCATCGTCGATCCGCGGCGCGAGCCTGCGGCCACCGCGCTCCCGCCTCCCCCCAAGCTCGCGCGCTTCGAATCGTCGTCGCGCCATGAAGCGTTCGTTCGCCCTGCCGTTCTCTCCCTGCAAGCCGAGTCCACTGCGAAGTCCTCGAATCCCTTGTTTCCCCGGGTGCTGCCGGATCAGGGCTTCGATCTCTTCACGGCGGTCGAGAGCTACCAGAACAATCTGATCCGGCAGGCGCTCGCGCGCACCGGAGGGAACAAGAACAAGGCCGCGCAGCTGCTCGGCCTCAATCGAACTACCCTCGTGGAGATGATCCGGAGGCGCGGTTTGTAACGACGGAGCTCGATGAGGTCACGCATACCTGCAGCCGTAGCGCTAGCAGCGTCGCTCGTTGTCACGACGAGCGCACACGCGTTCGAGGTCAAGCACGCGGAGGGCGGCGAGCTCGTTCGGTGGCGGCGACCCGAGGTGTCGTGGACCGTGGATCCTTCGGTAAAGGAGCTGCCCGGCGCGTATGCGGCGGTGAGCGGCGCGATCGCCGCGTGGACGGAGCAGGCCGGGGCGCCGAAGCTGTCGCTGGGCAAGCAGGGCGCGAGGCTGAGGCCGGGGCTCGACGGCACCAACGGCATCTTCTACGCGAAGCACGGGTACGTCCCGGCGGGCGGGGCGCTCGCCATCACCGTGCTCTCGTTCGACGACCGGAGCGGTGATGTCCTCGACGCCGACATCATCCTGAACGGCAAGTACGAGCTGGGTGTCATCGATGCGGCGCGGCCCGCGCCGATCACGGCGGAGCAACCAGGCGCCGAGCGGTACGACCTCGAGCGGGTGCTCGCGCACGAGATGGGTCACGCGCTCGCGCTCAGCGACGAGCCGGAGCGGAAGGATGCGCTCATGTACCCGTACGTCGCTCGCGCGCAGGCGCTGCGCGCGGCGCCCGGGAGCGATGATCTCGCCGGCCTCCAGACGCTCTACGCGGAAGACGCCGCGGCCGAGGATTCCGCGGTGGGCACGGGCTGCTCGGGCGCAGGCACGCGGCCGACGTCGGGCGGTGCGTGGTGCGCGCTCGGGCTTGGCGTCGCAGCGCTCGTGCTCGCGAGGAAGCGGAAGGCCGCGGCCGGCTTCACGACGCTCGCCGCGGTGATCATGCTCGCGCCGGTGAGCGCGCGCGCCTCGCCCGCGTCGACCGCCTCGACGAAGGAGAGCGACACCATCGTGACCAGCGTGAGCACGACCGATAGCGAAGGGCTCTTCCGGTCGGAGGTCACGGTGACCGACGGTCGCACCGCCGCGATGTGGGGCGGCACCGTCGGTGGCGTCCGGCAGATCGTCGGCGGCACGCCGGTTCCGCGCGCGGGAGACAGAGTGCGTATCGTGCTAGCGTTCAACGCGCTCGGTGGCCCGAGGGTCACGGGCGTCGTTCTCCGGACCGCTGAATAGATGCCGAACGCCCACCGCCCCGACGATCCCGCTCCGCCGCCCCTGCCCCTGCCCCCGCGCGCATCGGGCTTCGCGCGGCCGCTGCACGATGGCCGCGTCGACGTCCTCGAGCGCGCCGTGCACGACCTCAAGAATCCGCTCGCGGTGGTGCGCGCGAGCCTGGAGTGGCTCGAGGTCGAGCTCGCGGGGCGTGAGGAGCTGCTCGACGCGGTGGTCGACGCCACCGCGGCGTCGAACCGGCTCGTCACCATCATCGACGACCTCGACACGCTCGCGCGCCTCGGCAAGGAAGGCATCGCGGCCTCCGACCCGATCGCTGTCGCGGCGCTCGTCGAGTCTGCGGTCGCCGCCGCGACGGATCGTCTCGCGCGCCGCGGGATGACGGCGGTGGCCTTGGCGCCGCCTGCCATCTCCACGCGCGGCGATGTCGGTCTGCTCGACCGTTCGCTCTCCGCGCTGATCGACGCGACGACGCGCGGCGCGCCATCGGGCGCGTGCGTCGAGGTCACGGTCCGCGAGCGGCCGCTCGCGGAGGGCCTGCCGATCGAGATCGGGATCGCGCTGCGCGGCTCGGTGACCGACGACCGCGGGAGCGCGGGATCGCTCGACGCGCTCGAGAGCGCGGGGCTCGGCGTCTACGTCGCGCTGCGCGCGGTCGAGGCGCATGGCGGCACGCTGGAGGTCATCCCGACGGCGTCGCTGCCGCGCATCTTGGTCCGCCTGCCGACCTGAGCGCGTTCGTTCACTGGAGCGCAGCGTCGAGGCCGTCTTCGCCGAGCGAAGCGAGCGCCCTCACGGCGTGCGGATCATGCTGGCTGCCGGCCTGGCGCTCGAGCTCGGCGACCGCCGCGCGATGCGAGCGCGGCTTCGCGTAGGGACGGCCGCGCGTCATCGCGTCGTAGGCGTCGCGATGAGGAGGTCGGGGAGGGACCCGAGCTCGGACTTGGGGACGATGCAGTGCACGCGCGCCTCGGCGAGCGTGCCGAGCTTGGGCTTGAAGTCGGGGTCCGCGCTCATGAGCACGCGCATCGCGTCGGGCGCGATGGCGGCGATCGACGTGAGGAACTGCGCGCCGCACGAGTATGGCATGTGGAGATCGCTGACCACCACGTCCGGCGTCTCGCGGCTCGCCGCGGCGGCGTCGGTGGTGGTCTCCACCACCAGCCAGTACGAGCGCAGCGTGCGCGAGACGGAGCGCGCGATCAGATCGTCGTCGTCGAGCACGAGCACGCGGCACGAAGGACCGGTCCAGAGCGCCGTCGCAGGGGGGCCGGGGCGGGGAGGGCGGGGAGGGCGGGGAGGGCGGGGAGGGCGGGGAGGGCGGGGAGCGCTCAAGCCGTCAGCTGTCGTCGTCGTTCGACGGGTTGCGTGTGGAGGCGGCAGCGACCTCGACCGCGGTGGTGCGGACGAGACGACGGAAGTTCGACCGGTCGAGCCCGGAGCGGCGAGCCGCCTCGGACATGTTGCCGGTCGTCGACTTCAAGAGAGCCCCCACGTACGCATCGTTGAACTCGGCGAGGACGCGCTTCTTCGCCTCGGGATAGGCTAGCTGGGCGAGGCCGAGTCCGCCCACCAGCTCGTCCATGGTCTTCGCGCCGGCGGCCGCTGCGTCATACCCCTCGGCGGTCGCGCCGCCGGTGGCGAAGCTCGCGCCGAACGCGCCGCTGACCGGCGAGGAGGACGTGTGGCTCATCGCCAACGTCGTCGTGCTCGACGGCACCTCGGACTGACGCTGGAGCAGCTCCGCCGGGAGCGCGCTCGGCTGGATGACCTCGCTCTGCGAGAGCACGACGGCGTGCTCGATGGCGTGCTCGAGCTCGCGCACGTTGCCGGGCCAGTCGTAGCTCTGGATGAGCAGCGCGGCCTCGTTGCTCAGGCGCGTCGCGGGGCGTCCCGCGAGCTGCGCATGCTTCTGGATGAAGTGCTGCGCCAAGAGAAGCACGTCGTCGCCGCGCTCGCGGAGGGCGGGCAACCGCACCGCGATCACGTTGAGGCGATAGAAGAGATCCTGCCGGAACGTGCCGCCGGCGATCGCGGCCTTGAGGTCGACGTTGGTGGCCGCGACCACGCGCACGTCGACAAACTTCGACGTGTCGCTGCCGACCGGCTTGACCTCGCCCGACTGCAGCACGCGCAGGAGCTTCACCTGGGCGCTGGTCGGGAGGTCGCCGATCTCGTCGAGGAAGAGCGTGCCGCCGTTCGCCGCCTCGAAGAGGCCGGCGCGCGCGGTCATGGCGGTGGTGAACGCGCCGCGCGTGTGCCCGAAGAGCTCGCTCTCGACGAGCTCCTTGGGGATGGCGGCGCAGTTGACCGTGACCATCGCCTTGCCGGCGCGGCGCGAGCGCTCGTGCAATGCCCGCGCGACCAGCTCCTTGCCGGTGCCGCTCTCGCCGAGGATCAGGATCGTCGAGTTCGTGGTCGCGACGCCCTCGATGCGCCGGTAGACCTCGCGCATCGCCGCGCAGCTGCCGACCATCTCGCCGGCGCGCGGCCGGGTGAGCAGCTCCCGCTGCAGGCTTTCTGTCTTCTCGCGGAGGCGCCGGAACTGCGCCGCGTTCAGGACCTCGAGGACCACCGACTCGTTCGAGACGAACGGCTTCGTGAGGAAACCGTGGGCGCCCGCCTTCACCGCGCTCACCGTGGTGGCGATGTCGGCGAACGCGGTCATCATGAGCACCTCGACGGGATAGTTCGCCGCCTTGACGCGCTGCAGGAACTGCGGCCCGGTCATGCCGGGCATCCGCACGTCGACCAGGACCACGTCGAACGAGGACTCTTCGAGCAGGTCGAGCGCGGTGAAGCCGTTCTCGGCCGTCTCCACGACGATCCCGCGCTGCCGCAGGACGCGGGCGAGGGTGCTGCGCAGCACGTCCTCGTCGTCCACGATGAGGGCACGAACCGGCTCCTCGCCGTCGTCTCTCAACGTGCTCCCGGAGGAAGCCGCGGGCGTCTCGCTTGGGTTCTGCGTTGCGAGCTCCGTCACTTCGACTCCAGGGCGGCTTTCGTTACGCTGCCAGAACGATGCCTCCGTCCGACTCCGCGAGGAGCTCCCTGAGGCGACTCGTTGCTCTCGCGTGAAGCTGCGAGATCCGAGCTTCGCTCAATCCCATGGCCTGCGCAATGGCCTTGCTGGGCATTCCCTGGAAGTAGCGCATCGTGATGATTTCACGCTCGCGCTCGGGGAGCGCCTCGACCGCCTTGTGCAGCGCCTCGTTCTCCCGCCGCGCGAGAACGTCGTCGAGCGGGGAGGCGCAGTCCTCGGCCATGCCGGCGGTGGAACCTGCCGGAAGGTCATCGAAACCGACCACGCTGACGCGCGGTCGCGCGGGCACGACCGAGGGATGCAAGCCCGCAGGGAGGATGGACGTCACGTTGGAGCGCGCGCTGCTGGGTCCGTTCGCCGCGGTCGCGGGCGCGTTGGGATCCTTGCGCCTGCGCGGCGACCAGTCATGACGCCGGAGCTCGTCCACGATCGAGCCACGGATCCGGATGCGCGCGTAGCTCGCGAACATCTCGGGGCACGTGTGCGCGCTCGAGCGCAGCGCATGAAAGAGGCCAAGGGTGCCCGCCGAGACGAGGTCCTCTCGTTGCACGCTGCGGGGCAGCCGGCGCATGAAATGGGCGACGATCCGCTGGACCAGCGGCATGTGCGTGGCGATGTCCTCGGCGGTGGGGTTCGTGAGGGCCTTGGGGGCAGCGGGGGCGGCGGACGGGCGGGCGATTTCCATTCAATCCTCTGGGCACTGCTCGAGCACCGCGCGTGCCACCCCGCAACGCGCGAAATGTCGTGATTCGAGGCTCGTCACGGTGTCAGCGCGCCGACCGAGCAGTCAGCTGCGTGGCGCTCGGCCCAGGGCGGGCGCGCGGGGCGTCACGCCGCTGGCGATCACCGCACGTCGAACGTCCCGAGCGAGCCTTCGTCGGGGCTGCGGCTCACGGTGAGCGCGAGCGTGGTCGCCACCGCGCCCACCACCACCGCGCCCACCCCGGTCCAGAACCAAGGGCTCTCGAGCAGCGGCGTGGCCCGGCGATCGAGCGTGACGTCGACGCGTCGCTTCTCGCCCTTCGCGATCACGATCGCGAGCGTCCGGGTCTGGTGGGACTTCGCCTCGAGGAGCACCTCGTGCAGGCCCGGCGCGAGGTCGACCGTGGTCGCCGAGGTCCCCCGCGGCGCGCCGTCGATGCGGATGGTCGTGCCGCCGGGGCGCGCGACGATCGCGAGCTGGCCGGTCGTCGGGGAAGGCGCGAGCGCGACGTCGACGCGCGTCGCGGTGCGAGGGGTGAGCGTGCGCGTCTCCAGCGCGGGCTCGTACCCATCTTGCACCACGCGGATCTCTGCGACCCCTGCATTGACGCGCAGCGTGAGCGGCACCGCGCCGACCTCGACGTTGCGCACCAGGACGCGCGCCCCGGCCGGCGTGCCCGCGATCTCGACGGTCGCCACCTTCGCCTCGAGCTCGCTCATGATCTGCGCGAGGAGGTGGGTGCGCGCCTTCAGCTCCTCGGGCGCCTCCCGCTGGTAGGCCTCGAACGACGCCAGCGCGCCCGCGAAGTCGCCGGTGGCGAGCAGCGCGCGGCCGATGTTGTAGAGGAGGGCGGGGGTGGCCTCGATCGCCTCGGCGCGGCGGTAGGCCTCGAGCGCCTCGGCGGCGCGGCGCTGATCCATCGCGTCGTCACCGCGCCGGCGGAGATCGGCGGCAGTCTCGGCGGGCGGAGGCGGGTCGTCGGCGTGCGCGAGGTGAGGCCGCGCGAAGAGGAGCGCCAGCCCGAGCGCGATCGCGTGGTGCTTCATGGCTGCTTCCGCTCTCCCGCGGCCTGGCGGTGTCGCTGCACCTGCTCGAGGGTGAGCGGGTAGTCGTAGATGGCGAGCTCGTCGATGCCGCCGCGCCACGGGCCGCCGCCGGTGCGGCTCGCGCCGACCACGAACGGCGCGAGCACCGCGGCCGGCGGCCCGTCGGCGAAGAGCGCCTGCGCGGACGGGACGCCGTCGACGTACACGTCGATGGCGCCGGAGCGCGTGACCGCGACGACGTGGCTATAGCCTCCGAAGCGGATCGCCTGCACGCTGGCGGTGGTCGTGATCGCGCCGCGGAACACCGCGAAGGCGGCGAGCGTCTGCGGCGGCTTGCTGAAGCGGTAGCCGAACGCGTCGCTCCCCACGCGGTCGAGGCGCTCGAAGATGGTGGGCTCGCCGTCGGCGGGCCCATCGTTGCGCACCCAGGCCTCGAAGCTCGCCGCGCCCGGGAGATCCTCGACCTTCGGCATCACCACCGAGGCCTCGCGGCCGTCGAAATAGGCGGCGGTCGCGGTGCTGGTGCCGAGCGCGCCGGTCACGCCCAGCGACACCGCGCCCTGGTAGATGCCGTCGGCGCGGCCGGCGGCGTCCTTCGCGACCGTCGCGCCCGGCGGCTCGTCGAAGCGGTAGTAGTGGCGTGGGCGATCGGCGAGCACCGCGAGCGCGTAGGGGTCGGAGCCGGCATCGGGCGCGGCGTCGGCGGTGATCCCGCCGTCGCCCGTCTCCTGGTCGGAGTCGAGCGCGCCGCACGCGCCGTCGCGCGCGCACGAGGTCTCGGCGTCGCAGAACGTGCCGAGGCAGGCGGGCCGGAGCACCACGCGCACGCGCGAGCTCTCGTGGGACGCGAAGCGCGACGTGCGCCGCACCACGACACAGCCCTTGGCGTCGTCGCGGCTGCACGTCGCGGGATCGCGCCCGATCGCGAGCACCACGCGGATGGCGAGAAGGGCCGAGTCGTCGCCGTCCGGCACCGCGACCACGGTGCCCACCGTGCCGTCGGCCGCCCATGGCCCGCGCGTGACGACGCGCGCGGGCGCGGTCTCCACGTCGCTCGGGCGGCCGAGCTGCACCGCGACCGCCATGTCGGGGCGGTAGGAGAGCTCCGAGACGATCTCGATGGTCGTCTGCGTCGGCGTCCGGCATGCGCCGGCAGCGGCGATCGCGCCCGCGATCAGCAGTCCGCCAGCGCGCGCCTTACGCCTAGGGATCACGTTCGCGACTCCGGGCGCGGAGGAGGTTGAAGTAGCGCGGCGCCAGCCCCGAAGCGGCGGCGGCGCGCGCGACGTGGCCGCCGTGCGCGGCGACCGCGAACGTCACGTAGGCGCCGGCGAAGCGATCGACGAGGCGCTGCTTCGCGTCGGCGAACGGGAGCGCGGCGCTCAGCAGATCGCGGTAGCTCGTCTCGAGGCCGAGCGCCTCGGGGTCGGGGAGCGCGGCGGGCGCAGGCTCCGCGGCGGCGCCGGCCTCGGCGAGGAGGTGCGCGACCGCGGCCTTGAGCGAGGTCACGTTCTCCGGGAAGGGCTGCCGCACGAGCGCCGCGAGCTTTCTCGCGGCGATCGCGTCGGAGCGCGCGCCGAGCTCACGGCAGAAGTGCTCGGCGAGGAGCGCGACGTCCCCGCGCCGCTCCCGCAAGGGCGGCAGCTCGATCCGCGTGGCCAGCTCGCGCGCGAGCTCCTCGAGGAACGTGCCGCCCTCGACGGCCGCGTCGAGGTTGCGATCGGTGGAGGCGATCACGCGCAGCCCGCGCGCCGGCGCCGCGGCGACGAACGCCGCCAGCGCGGCCTGCGCCTCGAGCGGGAGATCACCGATCTCGCGCACGAACAGCGTCCCGCCCGCGATCTCGGCGAGCAGCGCGCCGGTATGCGCGGCGACGCCCAGGATCTCCCCGAGCGCCGTGCCCTCCACCACCACGAAGGGACGCGCCGCCCCGCGCGCGAGATGGAGCGCCTGGGCCAGCGTGGCCTTGCCGGTGCCGCGCTCGCCTTCGATGACGACCGCGCTGGTCGCGGCGGCGAGCGTGTCGCAGGTCCGGTAGAGGCGGCGCATGGCGAGGCTCGCGCCGAGGAGGGGGCCGAACGCCATGCGCACGTCGGGCGTCTCGGGCTCCCCGCGGTCGATCTCCACGCGCAGCGTCGAGTCGCCGAGCGCGATGAGCTCGCCGCCCTGCAACACGGCCTCCACGATGCGGAGGCCCGCGGCCCGCGTGCCGTTGGTCGAGCCGAGATCGGTCACCCGCAGGCCGTCCTCCGTGACCTCGAGCGCAAGGTGCCGCCGCGAGGCGCGGCGATCGCTCAGGCGGAGGTGACAGGCCTCGCTGGTGCCCACGAGCATGCGGCCCGGCGAGCGCGCGGAGACGGTGACCGACTGCCCGGCATCGGGCCCCGCGCTGACGCACACCTCGAAGGAGCCGGCGCGCGCCGCGCGGAGCGGCGAGGCGTGCGCGAGCGTCGACGGGTCACGGGCGTCCGACATGGCGATCCGCGAGAGTCTAACGTAGGGCGTCACTTCGCAGGGCACGTCTCGTAGGCCGCCTGGCAGAGGGCCTCCGAGGTGAAGAGACGCTCGCAGTCGGCGCCCTTGCAGTGCATCGTGCCGCCGTCGTTCGTCAGGTACTTCGTGCAGGCCGCGCCGTCCCAGACAAAGCGCTCGACCGAGCCGCAGCGCATCGCGGGCGGGACGTAGGTGATGGTGATGTCCTGCGCGGCGCAGGGATCGCCGCATCTTGTGCCAGGCGCGCCTCCGACGCAGCGCGGGGTGAGGTCGAGGTCGAGGTCGAGGTCGAGGTCGAGGCCCTTCCTGGTGACTGCGCCCTGGCAGGAGATCGCGAAGTCGGCGGCGCTTCCCGGGGCGGGAGCCGGCTCGGTGGCGGGGGTGGTGCCGGTGCCGGGGTCGCTGCTGCACGCGGCGAGGAGGAGTCCGAGGGGGAGGGCGAGGAGCGTCGTGGTCTTCATGAGCGGAGCTGTGTTCAAGGTTCGTTCCCGCGCGCGATCGCGGATCCTGCGGGAAAACATGGGTGATCTCCAGGATCCCTGCCGTGCCGTGGCACATCGGGGACCTGCTTCGTCACGGGATCTGCGGGATCACGGCTACCATCCCCGGCGCGATGCTGCCCCGCACCGGAGATCTCCTCGGCCGGAAGTACCGCCTCGGCGCGGAGCTCGGTCGCGGCGCGATGGGCATCGTGTACGAGGCGCGCCACGAGACGCTCGAGCAGTCCGTGGCCATCAAGATCCTCCGCGCCGCGGATCTCGACGATCGCCAGGCGGCGGTGCGTCGCTTCGAGCGCGAGGCACGCATCATCGCCAAGCTCGACTCGGCGCACGTGGTGAAGGTGGTCGATGTCGATCACACCGACGACGGCGTTCCTTACCTGGTGATGGAGCGGCTGGCGGGCCGGGATCTGTCGGCGGAGGTCGAGGCGCGCGGCGAGACGCGCGTTCCGCCCGGTGAGGCGGTGACGTGGATGGCGCAGGTCTGCGCGGCGATGGTGGTGGCGCACGAGGCGGGCGTCGTCCATCGGGATCTGAAGCTGTCGAACGTGTTCCTCGGCGACGACGGCGTGGTGAAGGTCCTCGACTTCGGCGTCGCGGTGCTGAAGCACGCCGACGCGGAGCGCTCGATCACCACCAGCGTGGCCGGCACGCCGCGCTACATGGCGCCGGAGCAGCTGCTGGGCGAGTCCCCGAACCCCGCGAGCGACGTGTGGGCGATCGGCGTGATGCTGTACCGCTTGCTGGGCGGGCGCTTCCCGTTCGACGCGCCCACGATGGCGGCGCAGATGCTGGCGATGATGGACGGCTGTCCGCCGCTCGGCACGCTCGCGCCGGAGCTCCCGGCAGCGCTGACCGCGGTGGTGACGAAGGCGCTGGGGCACGGGCTCGAGCAGCGCTGGCGATCGGCAAAGGAGCTGGGAGAGGCGCTGGGGCCCTTTACCGGGGAGAGGGCAGGGGCGGCGACAGGAGAGAGCCGGGGGCCCGGGACCGGGGATCGTGGGTCGACCAATGGCGGTACGAGCGAGGCGCGCGTTGACGTCGGGATCGTCGCGGCGCCGGGCGCGGCGGCGCCGCCTGCGCGAACGCATGGTCCCTGGATCGTGGCCGCGCTGCTCCTCGTGCTCACTGCCCTCGGCGTGCGCGCGTCGCGCGTATACGACGCCGATGCCCCCGCGGTGATGGCGTCGCCCGCCGCGGCCAGCAGCGCCGCGCCGTCGCCTCCTCCCTCGCTAGCGGCGCGTCCATCGGCGCCGCAGTCGCCGTCCGCGTCCGCGTCCGCGCGTCCGTCTGCGTCTGCGTTGCCGTCTCTGTCGCCTTCACCCTCGCCGTCTCTGTCGCCGTCTGCGACGCGAGCGCCGCGGACGCGCGCGTCGGGCAGCACGGCTCCGCCTCCGTCCGCCTCCGTCGGGGACGGCTTCCCGGCGCACCTCTAGAGCAGGCAGAAACTCGGGCCGGGCGCGAGTT
>JAYTBL010000174.1:0-1983 GCA_043736975.1 Polyangiaceae bacterium | reverse complement strand
GAGCACAGGAACGTGAAGACGTTGACGGCCTTGCCGTCGTCACCGGCGCGGCAGTTCGCCTCGCTGATGTTGATACCCATGTTGCTGAACGTGTGGCCTACCGTCGCCAGGATGCCCGGTCGGTTCGCGGTCACGACCCGCAGCTGCACGGCGCGGTTGATCTTCGCCTTCGAGTCCCAGCTGATCTCCACGCGACGCTCGGGATCGGTGTCGAACGCCTTGTTGCAGCCGCGCCGATGGATCGTCACCCCGCGCCCGCGCGTGATGAAGCCGAGGATGTCGTCGCCCGGGAGCGGGTTGCAGCACTTCGCGTAGCGGACCAGCACGTCGTCGATGCCATTGAGGCGGATGCCGCCGTCGTCACCGCGGACCTGGTTTGCGACCTTGCGGACGAATCCCGCGAGGCGCCCCTCGCGGAGCTGCTCCGGCGGGACGCTCTTCGCGCCATCCATCGAGGGCGGCGCGACGACATCGAGCACGTCCTTGGGGTCGATCTTGCCGTAGCCGATGCCGATGAACAGCTCGTCGAGGTTGCCGACGCTCAACGTCTCCAGCAGCTTGCGGAGCTCGGGCTCGTTCTTCAGCAGCTTGGTGAGCGACACGCTGCTCTTCTGGAACTCGCGCTCGAGCAGCTCACGCCCCAGCTTCAGCGACTTGTCGCGCTGCTCCTGGCGGAGGAAGTTGCGGATCTTCGCGCGGGCGCGCGTGGTGACCGCGATGTCGAGCCAGTCCTTGCTCGGCTGCTGGTGGGGCGCGGTCACGATGTCGAGGACGTCGCCGTTGCGGAGCTTGTAGCGGAGCGGCTCGAGCTTGCCGTTCACGCGGGCGCCGGTGATGTGCTCACCGAGCTGGGAGTGGATGGCGAACGCGAAGTCGACGGGCGTGGAGCCGCGCGGGAAGACCCGGACCTCGCCCTTGGGCGTGAAGACGTAGACCTCGTCCTGGAAGAGGTCGACCTTCACGCCCTCCAGGAACTCGGCCGGATCCTTGAGATCCTTCTGCCACTCCATCAGCTGGCGGAGCCAGCCGAAGCGCTCGGCGTCGGAGTCGGCGATGCCGCCGCCGTGCTTCTCCTTGTACTTCCAGTGCGCCGCGATACCGCGCTCGGCGACGCGGTTCATCTCGTGCGTGCGGATCTGGATCTCGATGCGCTCGCGGCCGGGGCCGATGACCGTCGTGTGCAGCGACTGGTACATGTTCGGCTTGGGCAGCGCGATGTAGTCCTTGAAGCGCCCGGGCACCGGCGTCCACCGCGAGTGGATCACGCCGAGCGCCGCGTAACAGTCACTCACGCTCTCCACCGACACGCGGAACGCGATGATGTCGTGGATCTGCTCGATCGTGCACTCGTTCGCCTTCATCTTGCGCCACACCGAATAGAGGTGCTTGGCGCGTCCCGTGACCTCGGCCGCGAAGCCCTGCTCGGCGAGCCGGCCGGCGAGCGTCTTCGAGACCTCGACGATGTACTTGTCGCGCTCCTTCGCGGTCTTCTGGACCGCGTTCTTCACTTCCTGGTACGAGTCCGGCTCGAGCCAGCGGAACGAGAGATCTTCCAGCTCGCTCTTGAACGCCTGGATGCCGAGGCGGTTCGCGAGCGGCGCGTAGATTTCGATCGTCTCGCGCGCGATGCGCTCCTGCGCCTCCGGCTTCATGTGCTCGAGCGTCCGCATGTTGTCGACGCGGTCACACAGCTTGATGAGCAGCACGCGGATGTCGCGCGCCATCGCGACGACCATCTTGCGGAAGTTCTCGGCCTGCCGATCTTCCTTCGAGGTGAAGTTGATCTTGCCGAGCTTCGTCACGCCGTCGACGAGCGAGGCAATCTCGTTGCCGAACTCGCGCTCGATGTCCTTGATCGTCGCGAGCGTGTCCTCGACGACGTCGTGCAGAAGCCCGGCGCAGACGCTCGCGGCGTCGAGGCGGAGCTCGGTGATGATCCCGGCGACGGACGCGGGATGGATGAAGTACGGATCGCCTGACTTG